>NZ_JAQIBL010000149.1 GCF_027859075.1 Oceanispirochaeta sp.
GGACAGGCAATGGCTTTATCAGTCCCGTGATGGCACCATTCTTTTTGATTCGGCGGGAGTTCCACTTCTTCGCGACATTGATCCTGAGTCAATTGCACAGGAGAAAGGGGAGTGGGAAAGGACCATCAGGACTGTGCAGACTTCAATCCTTCATCAATGGACATTGGGCGCCGAAAGTGTCTTTCTGGAGATCGGGAATTCCATTCCCGAAGATTTCAGGCAATCCGTGAAAGCTCATCTACAGGTCAGTCTGGATGAGTATAGGGATCGGGTCAGAATGGAAACTGATCGATTGATCTGCTGGTCTACCCTATCCTTTGATTCTGTGAGGAATGATGATAACTTTTCCCTGAGAAACAAGAGTGAAGAGGAAACAGCCCGGTCTCTGGCGGAGAGGCTGATTCTGGAAACTAAATTATCTCTTCTTGATACAGATCAGGCGTTGAACGAAGGAGTTTCTGACCTGAAAAGTATGGCAGTCCAGGAGGCTTCTTTTTCCATTGAGAATTGGGATAAGAGCTTTCAGGATGAATTCCGTAAGGGTCTTGAAAAATGGAATCAGGCGGAATAAGAGCTGATAGCCGAAAGAATCAACTGGGAATTGAGAGTTGAAACCAGATACAGTGACGCTGAGAGGTCCTGGGATGAGGCGCTCCAACTCTTTTCACAGCAAAGGAAAGAGTGGATCCAGGAAATTTCTCTTTTGCTGGATGAGGGCCGGAAGGGCTGGATTGTCCAGGAGCAAAGTTTTTATGACCAGTTTCAGACTCTCTCGCTGGAAATTGAAGAGGCCGCAGTAGACCAGGAATCCAAGTTTTCCGGGCAGGTTCAGTCGGTTCTGGAATTGTACCGTGAGAATCTGGCACTCCTCAGCTCCGGGGAAGAGAGTATTCTGTTCTACCAGAATAAGATTTACCAGATAGACGGCAGTATTGCCACATTGCAGTCGGATATTGCCGCGGAGGACGCGGAAAAGAAGGTCCATACCGATTTTATTCTCATTTATCAGGAAAGGATTGAAGAAGAGAGGGTCAGAAGAGAAGAATCAGGGAGTACTTATTACAGCGGGCATTCCATTTGGGATTATTTAATACAACTCAGGGAGGATTCAATCAGGCCCATCGATTCCCGCCTGTCTCTCCTGTATACAAAGAGGACAGCCCTGAACTCTGAAAAAAGTAATTATATCAATGAGATATCAAACTGGCAAACCCTGACCGGATCAATACGGAATCAGCTGACATCCGCCCGGACTATGCTTTTCAATCTGGAAGCCACAGCCCGGGGGTATGATTCTACAGTTCCTGGGGATACTCTCGGGATGGAAATACAGCGCATGACGAACCTTTCTGATCGACTGTACATTCAGTACCGCATCTCTGAGGCAGTTGTGGAGTATGCGAGCCTGGATTCTTCCGCCCGGGCGACAGAGGCGCAGACCGCGGAGGATTTTGAAGAGGCCGATCAGGCTCTTTTCGTGGCGGAGGAAACCTATCAGGACGCTATTGCGGCCCTGTCGGAATTGAGAGACGCCCTCGGGGAGGGACAAACAACCCTCAATGAGGCCCGGGCTCTAATGGACGAGGCTCTGGTTCTTATGGTGGAGGCACAAGAGAACTATGAAACTTCTTTTGCCGTATACCAGAATAATAATCCCGCCGTGATTGAGCAGATGATGGATGATCTGGAAAAGGAACTGGTCCTCTGGTATGAGGGGGAATCCGGTGAGGCTGCAGCCCGGAAGGAGCTGTATGACCAGTATCTTCTGTCGGGGGAATGGGAACGGCGAGAGATGCTGGAACGTAAGAAGAAAGCCCTCATCAGGGATCTTATGGGCACTGAGTTTGATGGCGAGCAGGATGAGTATGTCAATTCGGGAGACCTTGAAGATCAATATGCATTGTTAACGGGTCTTACTCCTGACCTCAATACGGAAGACTCCGCTGCCTGGCAGATGCAGTTGACTGGAGCAGGTCTTTTTAAGGAGTCTGAGTATTATATCGCTCTTTCCAGACTTTATGAGCAGGCATTCTCATCCAATGGTTCTGAAGAGGCTGTTCTGAGGCTTAAACTGAAACTGTTACAGATTGGGTCTCAGGTTCAGACAGATCTCTTCTGGAATCAGGGTCTTTTAACTCAGCTGGAAAATTTGGTGGAGGAAGGTGGGACCCAGGAAGGGCGGAAATCAGAACTGGAGGGCCATGTGTCTGAAGCAGAGGCTCAACTCTTCCTATCTAAGGCAGATCTCCTTCATCAAATCCTATCATCCTGCTCATCAGTGCCTGTTGAGTCTCTAGAGTCTGAACCCTGGTTTGAATATGCCCGGTATCTGGAAAGTGTTTCTTATGAGGTTTCTGCCGATGATCTCCTGTCTCTGTCTGCATTGACAGATCTTCTGGAGGAAGTCAATGACGGCAGCATGAGTCACGCCGATGCCCTCCTGGTGATGAATGAGAAGAGCCTCTCATGGCTCAAGGTTCTGACCGGAGAATCTAATGAATTGCCTGGGCAGATGTTTCTGGATCTCTACCTTTCTGAACCCCTTTCTCAATTCAGCAAGGCCCGGGCGGAGCTGGAGGGCTGGTGGTTAGCGGCATCAAGCTCTCCCTTGATGACAGAGGAGACACTGGGGCATGAATTAATGGGAGATTTCAACTCAGGATTAGAATTTGTAGAGGAGATGATGCAGTTTGGAAGCCTAGAATCTCTCCTGGATCGATATTATCCACTCATCGAAAATGAGACTTTACCGGAATATCTGGAACTAAGCCTGAATCGTTTGATCTCTCAGGTTTATGGTCAGGATCTGGAGGCTTTGAATCCTGATTCCAGTGTGTCTGCACAGCAATTGATTTGTATACAGGATCAAATAGCGGCTTTTGGCGCGACAGAAGCGCAGATTGAAGCGCTTGTCAGGACAGATGAAGGGAGAAGTATTTTCCGTGAGGCGGGATATCAGAATGAATCGGATGAGCTGGAGCATTATGAGCTCCTTTTGCAATGGAAATCCCATGAAGAGGCACTCTGGGAGGAGGCCTGGGAAAAGGCGCTGCTCGCTTCGGTCGAGACTTCTACCCCCCTGATTGAACCTGATCTCGATCTTGATCTTCTCTTTTCTGAGTTTCTCGTCGAATCCGGCTCTGATGATCTGGATAGGACGGACTTGGCATCCCTGGATTTTGATTCGAAGGATTATCATCTGCTTGACGGTTATACATCCTGGTCGGGTGTTTCTGCGGATGAGTTTCTGAAGCAGGTCTATCCTGATGCCGGTTTCCTGGAAAACCAATATATGATGCTCCACCTCAATCAGGAGGCTCCAATCACTCTTGAATCTCTCACTCAACAATGGGGTGTGGCCCTTTATGAAAAAATGACGGCTTCCCTGGAGGACATCCAGTCTGAGTATTACAAGGCCCGATTTCTGGAAAGACTGAAAACCATACGGGCAGAAGATCCTGATCCCGTCAAGGATGCTGCTTTTGTCGAGTCCCTTGTTGCCGATTGTCTGGATGCCTTAATTTCAGACATGGTACCGCGGGCCTTCGAAAGTTCGGAGGACCTCTTACGGGAAATTCAGGGGACACAGCTCCTCATGGAGAATAAACAGGTTCTTCTGAATAAACTGGAAGCCGATTTGAGCATCAGCAGACAGAATGCCGGCGTATACAAAACGAATGTTGTGGACCGGGATCGTCGTCTTTATGAAGAGTATAAACAGGCATTCAACGAGTCATTATCAGCCTATGAGCAGGAGTCCACAGCCTTCGATACCCTTCAGGATGCATTCCTCTCCGGGCAGGAGACAGTGGATCAATGCTTCTTCGATTATTCCAATGCCTCGGCTCATTACCAGCAGGCAAAAGAAATTCTGGATTATGCTCAGACCGGGTACACGCCCGGTGGAATCAATGTTTTTTCAATCAGGGATGAGCGCTTATATGAATATGAAAAATCCCAGAACTCATTGACTGTCCTTGAGGATCTCAGGGACAGTCCTGATACGGATTCTGTCATTGACAGTGACTGGGCGGCCTTTCTGGAATCGAGTCGGCAGATTCTTTCTCTGACAAATAATCTTTCTTATTCCAGGGAAGAACTGATTCGTGAAATGGGTGAATTGAACAGAGAATACGGGAATGTTTTGAATGGTTTGACCGAAACAGCCCGGCAAGTCGTGGACTTCTCATTCCGTGATGGAGCCGCTTTTACTTTTGACCAGTCCCAGGTGCAGGGTGTGATGACAAACTTTGCCTCATGGAACAACAGTAGTCTTCAGACTCACATAGACGAGTATTTTGGTCAGCCCGAGGCATCAGAGACATTCACAGAAGATGTGCTTCTCTGGATGAGGGAGTTGGGTGGCAGGGGGAATATTCAGGGGCTTTTAAAGGATTTTTCTTTTGCCTACTACCATGAGCTGAGGTCAATGCAGGGCATGGACTGGGGGAAAATAAAAGGGGAATATGGAATTGATCTTTTTTCTAATCCCCAGCATACAGCACTGCTAAATATCGACGGTACGATGTTTAAATCAGTGTCCATTGGATACGAAGGAAATCTGGAAAAGTATAAGTCTGGAGCTTATGAAACGGTCACAAAAGAATATTACAATTTTGATGGTGAAATCTATAAAGTCTTTATCAGCGGAGAGGAATGGCTCAAAGAGCAGACCAAGTCTTCGAGGGTTTCAATTCAGTCAGATGGGAGTCTAAACAGGCTTTATTGCTTTTATAAGGTCCTGATGTATGCGGGTGCTTTCAAGGGCGAGGCTCTGAAACAGGGGATGGAAAAAGATCTGTCCGCCATCGCCTGGGACTATATTGATAAGGCAGCCCATGGGCAGCAGAAGAAATTTAAAAGAAGAATATTCAGTGGATACAGGCCAAAGGGAAAGAAAATTAAAGAAGTCCGGAATACCATCCGGTCGTCAGCGGCTGCCTTCAATGGCATCATTCTTCGAGATGGAATGGCCTCCTCCTGTCAGAATATTTTCACAGATTTCAGCAATCTGGAACATTGTATTGACAGAATGGCGCTGCTTTCGGGGTCAGAAAATCTATCAGCAATAAAGCTGAAAAGCATCATATCTTCAGTGAGCGGCATCTCCCTTGATTCCAGTCAAACCTCACTGCTGAAGAGTACATTTTCAAGTATGTCCCCCCTATATAAAGGTTCAAGCTCCATGGCTCTGGACGGATTGCTCCAGGAACTTTCCTCCCTGAAACTGCAGGCTGATCAAAAACAAAATCTCAGGGAGTCTGAGCTGGCAGCAGATCAGACTCAGCTCTACAATCAGCTTCTCTCCACCTACAGCCGGGCAGCCTTTAATCTGGAGGAATATGAGAGGATTGCCCAAACTCTGTATAAAAAACCCGCCTACCTGACAGAAGATTACCGGGACAAACGCATTGATTCCATCTGGTCGGCAGACCATCCGACATCCCGTGACAGCCTTTACACACTGACTGCCTATGGACAGGAACTGGTTCGCAGTTTTAAAAACAGGATGACCCGGGTTAAGCAGGACAGATACAATGAATTGCAGAATGGCCTGGAAGAAATATACAGGCAGAGACAATATTGGGAAGACAGAAACAACGAATTAATCTCAGAAGGCCTGGAACAATGGAATCTTTCAACCCAGAAGCTTATTGGGCAGCGGGAATCCTGGAGGGGCAAGTTCGAACGGGATTATCAATACAAGGCCAGCCTCTGGGAGGGGAAGTATCAGCTCCTGTCCCGGAATAAAAACATCTGGCTGCAGAATAGTTCCAAGGCTGCCCTGGAGGCAGGTACCCGTGGATTGGCAGGCAATCTGGGCCTGGATGCGGACTGTCTGATTGGGAATGTCAGATTCAGACTTATACCGGAGATTGTTTCAGAATCAGTCAGTCTGGATCGAATGGTGGATTCTGCACTGGGCGGAATGACCATGGACAAGCTCCTTGAGGGCATGAAGAATCTATCTTCCCGCAGCATGGACCATGATACTATCCTTGCATCAAAGATTCCTTTGATTCCCGAGACCGCCCAGTCAATGGACCGCTTGAAAGAACAGCAAGTCTTACTGAAGGAAGAGATCAATAAGGCTTTGGCTCTCACTCAGGCATACCAGATGAGGGAGGCCGTAGAAGAGGCCCGGAAGTCGGTCCTTAAAAATATCGACGAGGCAAACGACTCGGTTGATGAGAGCATGGAGGGCCAGTTGAATGATGCCGGATATGCCAGGCAGGGGAGTAATTATACCCGATTGGTGATCATTGATTCTTCCCTTATGGGGGGGCCCGAAACGGAGCATCATGCGATTGAAGGGTATAAAGATTTTATAGCTCCCGAGTTCAGCACAGAGGTCAATCTCTCTGTGGATCATCTGCAGGGCCTGAAGAGTGAAATGATCCTGGCCAGTATGACTCTGGCACAGGAGCGGCTGACCAATTATATGAATCTCATTTTTGGCAATGAAAAGGATGGCGAGAATAAGCGGATTGACATCAGAACAGGGCTGGATCTGGATTTCATTGAATACCTGGAATCTCAGGAAGAAGCCTTTCAAAACTCTGCTCAATACGGCAGGAAGGAACACAGTAAAACTGCAGGATTATTCAACTTTCATGTCGGTTATGCTCCCCTCATGAAGGAAGATCATCCCGAAGAGGTGAAAACAAAAGGGTATGGAGAATTTGGACGGATATACGAGAAGTTCATGATCCAGCAGGCCCGTTTGTACCGGGGACTCTCCACAATGAATACTCCCTGGTATTCACAGAAGATCTGGGATGATGATGCCGATAATGACGGTGATTCAGATGGGTTTCTCGGTGCGCCCTCCATCAGATCCGTCTCGGATATTGCCCTGACTGTCGCCGGTACGGCTATGGGATTGGGCCCTTTTCCGGCCATGATGCTGAGCATGGTGGATGACGCCCTTTTTACCGCCGCCGACTTGAGTCTGGGAGTCATCAATTCCAGTCAGGCAGGTCTTGGACTTGTCAAAAAAGCCGGAACCTCTCTTCTGAGTCTGGGTACTGGCGCCCTGGGGAGCGGTATAGATGAGATGAACAGTCTCAGCAGCCTCAGCGGTTTTGGTGAAGTCGCCACTGATATAGGCATCACCGGATTAAGTACCACCGCAAACAGCTATGGAAACGCCGCCTTGAATTCTCTGGATGAGGAGGGGTTCAATTTTAAAGCCTTCAATGGAATGACCGATTGGGATTCCATGAAGATGACGACCATCAGCTCCATGGCCGGGGCTGGGGTCGGCAGCAGCCTTGAACTGGGAACCTTCGGGTTTATCAATAAAGCCCAGCAGGATTCCTCCCGGTTTACCTCGCTGATGGGCGGCCTGACATCCTCGGGCATAGAATATGGGATGACCGGACAAACAAAATTGAATGTCCTGAATCTAGGAGGAACGGGTGTTCTGGAATTGAATCTGGGAGGGCCGGGGACCCTTCTTGATTTAGGAACCGGCGGAACTGATGTCAGCCTCGGGTCACTTATGGCTTCCGCTCGGGGTATTAAGGCCTACTCCAGAAATATTGAAATTATGCAGAAAGTAAAAGATAAGGATCTGCGCACCGGGATGAGAACACTCTACTCTGCAGAAATGGATGAGACCACCACCCTCTATGAGGATGTCATCCAGGGGGATGCCGTCTTTAGATCTAGTGACTCAATGGATCATCAAGGGGAAACGGTTGTTGACGAATCCGGTAAAAGAGTCATAGACTTAAATAAGTCAGGCAACAGCCGTCTGGACCTGGCGGTCCTGATGAGTCATGAGGCGTTCCGGGATGGACTCGACAATGGTGTTTCTGGTCAAAACCAGGAAACATCCGATGCCGTCTGGGGACATATGAATGTAGGATCGGCCCTGCTGGCAACCTACGGTTCAGCCTCTTTGAATGCTCAGAATCAGACAGAAGCACAGACCTATCAGTTGTATGCCCAGGGGGTCATCAGCAAGGTGGAAATGGAGGATTACATCAGCAATAACTACGATTCCGCCAGGGATTTCTGGAAGTTGATGGATGATGGGTCCATCGAATGGGATGGAAAGAA
>NZ_JAQIBL010000150.1 GCF_027859075.1 Oceanispirochaeta sp.
CTATGGGAATTCCCGTCTCCAGAATGGAGTCCAGGACTGAATAAATATCTTTTCTGAGTGCCGTGGCAGAATATATCATCAGGCCTCCTGATAAAAAGGATAGTCCCGACAGGTACGTACGTCAATAGAATACGAACGTATTTGACAGTTCAATCATACCAGGCCAGTGTTCTGCTTTGCTGTAAAGTCTCTCAAAATCTCGTAGATTGTGGTTTGATAAGAACATATGTAACAGTAACAGATTTAAAAATACTTCACAAATGCCGATTATCAGTTAATATAATAAAGTAGGCCTGGTCATTATTGACAAGGGAGTGAATATTGTGGATTTAGTTTGGCAGGAAAAATACAACACCGACATTCCGGAAATGGATAATCAACACCAGACACTTTTCAAAATTATGGAAAAACTGAATGATGATGATTCTAAAGATGACAAGGGCTTGCTGAAGGAACTATATAAATATGCCATTTACCACTATAAAAGCGAAGTAGAACTATTAAATGCGAACTCATACCCGAACATAGAGAACTTGATAGCCTTTTATCAGGAATCACTGGATCAGCTCTTTATAGATATTGGTATGTATATGGCGGGATGTCTCTTTAAAGAGGATGTTCTGTATTCCCTTGAGAGATGGTTTTTAAAGCACACAACAATTTTAAAAAATGAATTTATAAAATACGTTCTGTAAATCTTTCATTGCATCAGACTTCCTCAGCCCGGCTTCTTTCCATTTCAGGAATAATCTCATGACTTCCAACGGCAGAAAAAGGATTCTGATACATCCAGGATCAAAAAAAGGACGAATCCTGCAAGACTCAGAGCCAGTATGCCGGCGTACATCTCCGTATAGGCTATCCGGGACCAGGCATCCATGATATACCAGCCGATTCCCATTCTGGTAGCAAAGGTTTCCGCCAGAAAAAGTATAGCAATCGCCGTTCCCAGAGTCATTCTGAGAGAAGAAAAGATTCGAGGCAGTAGAGCGGGTATGATGATATGCCTCAATTCATCTGCTTTTCGGCCTCCCAGGGAGCGGAGAGAGACGAAATACTGACGATTGATGCCTGCCGTTTCATCCCGTAGATTCAGGAAGAACTGAAAAAAGACAACAAGGGAGACAAAGAAGATCTTGGAAAGATTCCCCAGTCCCAGAAAGAGCAGGATGATGGGCAGAAGAGCGACCTTGGGAACAGGATACAAGAGATAGACCACAGGACTGACCAGGGAATCCACCATCCGGTTCCGACCGGCGGCAATTCCAAGGATGAGAGCGGGAAAGAAAGAGAAGAAGAGAGCCGCAAAAACCCGGAAGAGGGAGGTGATCAGATGAGCTGCCAGAGCTCCTTCCCGGAACTGATGGAGCATTGAAAATAAAACCAGATCGGGAGTGGGAAAGAAGGGTTTATCAATGATCAGGGAACTGCACCACCAGAAGGCGGACAGAAAGATCAGGGGGGGGATCATTCTTTTCATAGACCGCCCTGGGCATGCTGGCCAAACTGCTTTCTTAAAAGAACGCAGGTATCAAAATAGGAAGACTCCATCCTGCCTCCGGGACCGGATGTTGTATTGGAAAGGGAGCGGATGAACCCCTGATCATCCATTATATGAATACGGTCGCTGAGGAATACAGCTTCTTCTATGCTGTGGGTCACCAGTACGACCGTCAGTTCAGCCGCTTCGGACAGGCGGTTATGCTTCAATTGCCATAAATTGTCCTGAAGCCTTTCCCTGGTCATGGCATCCAGTGAGGAAAAGGGTTCATCCAGAAGAAGGAGATCCGGGTCTAACACCAGGGACCGGCCGATGCCCAGCCTCTGCCTTTCACCGCCGGACATCTCTTTCGGGTAGGAATGCTCCTTCCCCTCCAGACCGAGATCCTTCAGCACCCGGGTAATTTTATCCTGTATCACTCCCTTCTTCTCTCTCCGGATTTCCAGTCCCAGGGCCAGATTCTGCCAGGCTGTTTTCCAGGGGAAGAGGCCATGATTCTGCAGAATCACAGCTGTCTGTCTCCTGCCTGGACGGGGAGTTTCATTCTGGATAAGGATCTCACCGCGGCTCGGCTGAATCAGCCCGGCTATCAGATAGAGAAGGGTGCTTTTGCCGCAGCCCGAAGGCCCGATGAGGGAGTGGATCAGCCCCTTCTCCCAGCGGCCCCTGAGTGGGGGTATCACAGGTTTTTCCGGAGAGTATGAAAAAGCCGTATCCAGATACTCAATCATCCCCGGACCAGCCTCCCCCATCCCACCTGTAGGCCTCCGGCGAGGGGAGTTCCATCAGATCCATCACTCTCTCGGCGGTGAAATCCACCATCTCTCCGATACTGGCGGGAGCCGCATACAGCGCCGGAACAGGAGGCATGATGATTCCCCCGGCATGGGAAATCCGGAGCATATTCTCCAGATGTATGGCCGACAGAGGAGTTTCCCGGGCCAGCAGAATCAGCTTCCGCCGTTCTTTGAGACAGACATCCGCCGCCCTCTCGATCAGATTCCCCGAAACACCGGCGGCGATCCTGCCCAGAGTCCCCATACTGCAGGGTGCGACGATCATTCCCCGGGTCAGATAGGAACCGCTGGAGACAGAAGCCCCGAGATTTCTGATGTCATCAACCATGACCTTCCCCATTGAGGTCAGTTCCCCTACCCAGTCATCCAGGCGCCGTCCGGTCTCCTTCCGGAGGATCTCGGCAGCGGTATCGCTGATCAGAAGGTGGAGGGGAATATCCCTCTGGAGTATTTTCCGGGCCAGAGACAGGGAGTAGAGGGATCCGCTGGCTCCGGTCAGCGCCAGAATCAAAGGAGGAGAATCAGGAACCATACAGACCTCCCGGCATATAGATGTCCAGCAGGGTGAACAGAAGGATCAGGGGGGAGAGGATCTGATTGAGATGATAGGAGGCCAGAGGTATCCATTTGATTCCGCCTCTCCAGGCAATGAGATGTTCCGCCGCCAGAATCAGAGCCGCAAGGACTACTCCAGCGGCATACCAGACTCCCAGATGAAAAAAGAACAGATTCACAGCCAGGAAGAAGAGTGTACCCAGGTGGCTGAGACCGGCTATCACCAGGGCGCCGCGGCGTCCGAAACGGGAGGGAACGGAATGAATACTGTGAACTCTGTCATGCTCCAGGTCCTGCAGGGCATAGATGATATCAAAACCAGCGACCCAGAGAGCCGCCGCGATGGTCAAGGGAAAATAACGGATTTCAAAGCGGCCGCTCAGAGCCAGAAAACTGCCCATGACGGCGGCGGAACAGGTCACTCCCAGCCAGAAGTGACAGAGCCAGGTAAATCGTTTCGTAAAGGAATATCCGCCGATAAGCACCACCCCGACAGGAACGAGAAGCAGGCAGAGCGGGTTCAGCATGGCGGCAGAAAGCAGGAAGAGCAGACCGCAGACTACCGTGAAGATCCACAGGTCCCGGACTTTCACCCGGCCTGAAAGCAGATCTCTCCCGGCAGTACGGGGATTTTCCCCATCGATCTTCCTGTCGATCAGGCGGTTGAGGGCATTGGCGCCGTTCCGGGCGGCAAACACAGCCAGCAGTATCCAGAGGACCGTGGAAAAACCGGGACGTCCCCCGCTTTCCAGCAAAAACGCGCAGATCGCCAGTGGGAGAGAAAAGAGTGTATGTTCCAGCATGACCGCCCGGCTGATGCCACTTCCCCGCCGGGCTTCCTGCCGGATGAACCCGCGAAGAGCTTCGGTATTACTCAAATCCCAGCTCCTTCCAGCGAAGATCCACCTGTTTTTTGATCTCATCGCTCATCACAATATCGTCGGGCCACTCCCGTTCATGTCCGTCCAGAGGGCCCTTACGGGTGGCATCCACCCCGAGCCTTGTTCCGAACCGGGCCCGGGGGGAGGCATGGTCCAGAGCATCCAGGGGACCCTGACTCATGATCAGGTCCCGTTCGGCATCGATATTGTTGAAGACCTTCCACATGACATGACTCAGGTTCTGAACATCCACATCATGGTCCACAAGGATGATCATCTTGGTGTACATCATCTGGCCCATTCCCCAGATGCTGTTACAAACCTTGTGAACCTGCCCCGCATAGCGTTTGCGGATAGAGATGACGGCGCAATTGTGAAAAACCCCTTCCAGAGGCAGGTTCATATCGATGATTTCGGGAACCAACTTTTTAAGGAGGGGCAGGAAGATCCGTTCTGTGGCTTTGGCCATGTAACAGTCTTCCATAGGCGGCTGACCGACAATAGTAGCGGGAAAGACAGGCTTTTTTCTCCGGGTGATGCAGGTGACATGAAAAACGGGATAGTCCTCCTCCAGGGAGTAATAGCCCGTATGGTCGCCGAAGGGCCCCTCCCGGTGCAGCGGCTCCTCCGGGTCAACATAGCCTTCCAGAATAAATTCGGCCTGGGCAGGAACCTGGAGGTCGGAAGTGATGCATTTGACCGTCTCCACGGGTTTCCCTCGAAGGTAACCCGCAAAAAACAGTTCGGAAATCCCCTCGGGCAGGGGTGCCGTGGCGGCATAGGTCACCGCGGGATCATCTCCCAGGGCCACGGCCACAGACATTATCTCCCCCCGTTCCTTGTATTTCTGAAAGTAATGGGCTCCATCCTTATGATGATGCCAGTGCATGCCCGTGGTGTTTTTATCAAAGACCTGCATCCGGTACATCCCCATATTCTGGGCACCCGTTTCGGGGTCTCTGGTGATCACCAGAGGGAGGGTGAAAAATGGCCCCCCGTCGCCGGGCCAGCAGGTGAGAACGGGTAGCGTGGAAAGATCGGGATCATGATCCACAACCTGCTGACAGGGTGCGTTAAAGACTCTATGAGGAAGAAATATTCGGGCCCATTTCAATTTCGGGAAAAAGCTCATCACATCCAGACGGCCCATCTGGGAGAAGGCCCAATCCATGAGTTCCTCCAGTTCCGCTGCTTTTTCATCCAGGGTTTCTGCTCCCAGAGCCATAGCCATCCGACGGGAACTGCCGAAGGCATTGATCAGTACAGGAAACTCCGACCCCTGAACATTTTCAAAGAGCAGAGCGGGACCCTTCTGCTTGCTCACCCTGTCCGTTATTTCACCGATCTCCAGCCTGGAACTGACGGAGGCGCTGATTCTCATCAATTCACCTTCCTTCTCCAGACGGGCTACAAAATCCTGTAAATGCTTATATGCCATAAACCGATTATAGTGAGACCCGGGAGGGTAGTCCACACCGGGATTCAAGTCTCTAGGGAATTAGCAGATCAACAGAACTGACCGGATGTTCCAGTCCGTATTTGCCGTCGAACCATTGAAGAACCGCATCCACAGTCCCCTCGGGAGGAAGCATAATGGAACGGTAGTGGGGTACGGGATAAGGGTGTTCCGGATCATCGGGGAGACGGATCTTTTCCAGAAGCAGGGAACTGTACTGGTCCGGGTCTGAATTGATTTTTTCCACGGCGGCATTCCACTGATCCTTGAAGGCCGCCAGCTCTTCGGGGTGTTCCTGAATATAGCTTTCCCGAAAGGCGAGGACTGCCGGTTCCAGGGCTGTATCCGCCTGATCCTTCACAATGGGGAATCCGCGGCTTAAAAGGGGCCAGGCCATGGCATCGGTCAGGCAGGCCATGGGAATCTTGCCGTTCCCCAGCATCTCCATCCGGACGGGAACCTGAGGAATGGAGACCTTTTCTATCTGTCTGCCCCGGGTCAACTGATCCACCATAAACTCTATGACCGTATTATCCGACAGGCCGATGCTCCAGGAATCTTCTATGTTGAATTCGGGATGGACCACGATCATGAAGCGGCTTTCGGTGATGGTAAGAACCCGCTGAGGCATCCCCTTCTGCCCGAATGAGACCACAGAAACCAGATCTGTCATGGTCCCGTCAAGCTCTCCTACCTGCATGGCCGTATCCCGCTCCTTGGCGCTCATAAAAGGCACAAGTTCTACATTTTCCATCAGGAAGAGCGGGAGGGCCCCCGCATCGGGCATCACCCCTATCCGTATAGCTTTTTCCTGCTCCGTGAATTCCCTCTGTCCCGTGGCACCGGCGGCATAAAGGGCGGTTAGAGCGAGTATCAATATCCCTAATTTTTTCATTCCAGAATCCTTACTGTTTTTCTTAAATGGTCGAGCATCGAGTCAATCACGCCAGGGCTGATCACGAGGGGTGGCTGGAAGGCCAGGACATCCCGTCCCAGCCCGTTTTTCCCGAGAAGGAATCCCCGGTCCTTCATCTCTTCCAGAATCTGATCTGTCCTTTCCGCCCCGTCCCACTTCTGGTTACCCAGAACCGGAAGACCCAGCATC
The DNA here is from genome assembly GCF_027859075.1 of Oceanispirochaeta sp. Classification (NCBI taxonomy): domain Bacteria; kingdom Pseudomonadati; phylum Spirochaetota; class Spirochaetia; order Spirochaetales; family Spirochaetaceae; genus Oceanispirochaeta; species Oceanispirochaeta sp. Next base: position 6,296 of record NZ_JAQIBL010000150.1, read on the forward strand.
AGCCCCAGACCCCGGGGCTCTCCCAGAAAGGGGAAATCCCTGCTGATCGACTCCAGCCCTTTTTTCAGCATTTCACCCTTGATCCGGGCCTCTTCGATCAGATTCTCCTCCCGGATGAATTCCAGCACTCCCAGTCCCGCCTGGCAGGAAACGGGGTTCCCCCCCAGAGTGGATGCAGATGGCCGGGAAAAGGAGGAGGCAATGGCATCTGTCGTGGCAAAGAAACCGATGGGAAAACCGTTCCCCAGAGCCTTGGCTCCCGTCAGTATGTCGGGTTGAACACGGTAATGCTCAATCGCGAACATCCTGCCGGTCCGGGCGAAGCCGGTCTGAATCTCATCGCAGATCAGAAGAACCTTCTTCTCCTTCATCAGGGGCAGAAGGGATGTGAAAAAATCTGGGGGAAGGGGACGGATTCCGCCGTTTCCCTGTATAGGCTCCACCAGAAGAGCGGCAATCCTGTCACCCTTCTCCCTGATCACTCTCCCCGCCTCTTCGGCGGAAGATACAAAATGTACAGGCAGCTCATCACAGAAGGGATCTGTCCGCCACATGGGGATGCCTGTGGCTCCCGAAGTCAGAAAGGTTCTGCCGTGGAGGCTTCCCTCCAGGGCAATGAATTCTTTCTTCCCCGTATACACCCGGGCCAGGAGCATGGCTCCTTCGTTGGCCTCGGACCCTGAATTGCAGAAGAAACTGCGTCTCAGATCACCCGGCAGAACCGAAGCCAGCTGCTCCGCCAGGTCCACTACGGGCTGGGTCAGGTAGAGAGACGTGGTATGCTGCAGAGTCTGGAGCTGGTCTATTACCCGCCGGTTGATCGAATCATTGCAGTGGCCGCAGTTCATCACGGACACACCGGCAAAAAAGTCGGCATACTCCTTCCCGCGGCTGTCAAACAGACTGGCCCCCTTCCCTTTCACCAGCTGGGGGGGATCTTTATAAAAATGGTAGGAACAGGGCATTAGAAAGTCGTGTTTCTTCTCCAGAATTCTTTCGGGTCCCGGGGATTCAGAACTGATGGGCGCCATAGGTATAGCCTCCTGAGCAGGATTTCAATGTATGGAAGAACTCGACGGCTCGAGCCGGTTCATCCAGGGCCTGACGGTATGTCTTCATAATGGATTCGGAGTCCGACAGGGTGTAGGCCTGAAGCTCCAGACGGAAAAACCTGTATCCCCCGTTCACAAGGGCAGGCAGGCGGGGAAGAAGGCAGAGTTCCTTGTGGGGCAGAAGATGAGAACGGTCCCACCAGTCTCTGCGGAGAGTCAGACGGGAAACCTGTGTCTCCAGAGAGATCTGGTCTTCCTGAATCCGGCTGACATCATGATCCATGTACATCACCCCGGGAAGACCGTGGAGAACGACCTCTCCCCGGAGAGAGCCCCCCCTGGATTTGACATCCCCGGGCAGGGCGGCCAGAGAATCGAAGGGCAGTTCCAGTGAGGCAGTCCAGCCTGAGGCGCCCCGGGCTGTATAGAAGCCGACGGCCCGGGCATTGTACAGATTCATGGCACTGTCACAGACGATGCTGTACTCCCGGACATCTATCATTTCAAAGATACCCGCATGACCGGCGAGAACTCCTGTGAGAGCAGGTTTTTTATTGAAATAGGCCCGGAAAAGTTCGATCTGTCCGGCCTTCATCATCCTGGGAAGAGCCAGAAAAAGTTCCCTCCCCTGTTGTGAACACTCCCCGTAGAGAGCCTGGATTTCCTGAAATGAGGCCGGTCTGTCCGGAGCAAAGGGCTCGGCGGACAGATAGATTCTGTCGGCGCCGCAGTCCAGTGCCAGCCGGGCCTGGGCGACCGTATTCACCCGGACGGTCATCTTCAGGGAGAGACCGGCTTCCGGTTGAAAGGGGACCTCCTCCGGGGGAATGGAAAGAGAAATCTCTTTCTCCTGAGTAGGAGTGCTGAACATCTTACCCGTCGAATAAAACTGTCCTGATCCCTCACCTCTCGTGTTGATGTTCTCTATCCCGGGATTCCCGAAGGCATAGCCGGTGGAGTAATCCCTCTTTTTGAATTCTTCTATCTCCCCGGCATCAGCCTGGGCTCCACCCAGAGGATCATCCAGAAAACGGTCCAGTGCCCCGCCGTAGCGGTTGACCAGATCCAGGATGAACTCCTTTTCTCTCATCCGGCCCTCAATCTTTAAGGATGAGATTCCCGCCAGTACCAGATCGCCCAGATGGCTGTAGAGACTCAGATCCTTCACTGCCAGAGGGAAGGGCTTCTCACCATCCAGATTTGTGAAGGGCCAGCGGCAGGGCTTGAGGCAGCGGCCGCGGTTGCTGGACATTCCGAAAAGATAGGAACTATACAGACACTGGGAGCCATGGGTTACACACATATCACCATGAGTGAAGTATTCCAGTTCCACATCGGTCTGTTCCGCCAGGAGCCGGACCTCCTGCAAGGTCATTTCACGGGAGAGAACAACCCGTTCCACACCCTGACGGGCCAGAAAGCGGATCATTTCGGCGTTATGAACATTCATCATCACCGAAGAATGAAGAGGCAGGGTCATCCCCGACTCTCTCACAATATCCAGAATGGCTGCATCCTGTACAATCAGAGCATGAGGCCTGATCTCTTCCAGAAATCCGAGATAATCCTCTGCCTGGGAGATCTCTTTTTCATCGATAAGACTGTTGATGGTAATATAGATCTTCTTCCCGACCTCCCTGGCAAGAAAAACAGCTTCTTTCAATTCATCATGACTGAAATTATAGCCCTTGCGTATCATCCTCATATTGAGAACCTGCCCGCCGCAGTAAATGGCATCACAGGAACTTCTGATCATAGATTTATAGATACCAAATGTGCCCGCAGGCGCCAGCAGCTCCAGGGGTCTTCCGTTGAATTCTCGACTCATGGGCTAATTATAGGAAATCAGGCATATATTTGAAATACTTGAGTATTGATAATAAAGGATGCCGGCAGCTGCACAAGCGTATCATTCATAAAAATGTCTGATTATTTGATTCAAAACGGTCAAAATCTCCGTTCTATAAGTCGGAGGGTTCCATGTCGGAAGATATTCTAACGCAGACCGCTGCCGAGAGATTCGGCATCATGTACCTATTCCCCTACCAGAGGCTGGTCATCACCAACATCCTCCGCCGCTCGGGATACTTTGTTACAACAGTGTCTTGCCATTAAAATCAATGTAAGGTTTAACTGAAATTATCCCCCAATCAATCGATCTCAACCAATCTATTTTTTAAACATCATATCAACTACGATTATATCGTGTAATTGACTTAATCAGAATCAATAACCCGATACCCCCCCCTCTTTAATATGGTAACCTTACGCCATTCAGTTCCGTTGATGGGACAGGTTTGGAATTGAGCGAGTTTTGATAATATCCGGGGAAGAATGGTCGGCGTCGCAGATGTCCCCAACAAATTGAATGTGAAAAAATTTTATCATTGTTTAGGTGAAAGTCTCACATCTGTTTTGAGATCGAGTGAGGGGATGATCCCTCCCTTTTTAATATAGAAATATTTCATTATTTGACTTCAAGATAGGTTTCTCC
>NZ_JAQIBL010000151.1 GCF_027859075.1 Oceanispirochaeta sp.
GATTTGTTCCGGTGGCAAATAATCATAGACATAAAATATTACAGACAGTTTCAGTTCGCCTATCTTGTATTTCCTTCTTTTTGGTTTACCAGGCAGTTGGGCCTACCGTCTTGTCAATACTTCTGATTCTATGATCGCCTACAGGAGTGAAGAGTTTGAATGGGGTGGAAAGTTTACAGCCTGGTGTGATACCGGACTCAATTGGATTCCAGCCAGGATCTCAGCCGGAATGATCTTAATCGGAGCATTCCTGTTTCCAGGGGCTTCCTTTAGAAAGAGTTATCAGTGCCTATTGAGAGAAAGAAAGAAAACGGCCAGTCCCAACGCAGGATGGACCATGAGTGCCATGGCTGGTGCACTGGATGTGATATTGACAAAAAAAGGGGAATATACCCTGAATGGAGGCAGCAGTCCTTTGAATAGCAAAAAGATAGATATATGTTTAAAAATTACTGTATTATCCCTGATGCTGACAATGGTTGTACTGATAGTATTGATTAGGGGGGGATTATGGGCTCTGAACATGGTGGGTTGAACTATTCTGAATTAAGAGATTTGGGTATATCACCAGATGATGTCATCGATTTCAGTGTGAGCATTAACCCAGATCCACTACCCGATTCTGTGATCATAGATATCCGGAATGCAAATATTACCCGGTATCCCGATTCTAACTGTGTCTTACTCAAAGACAGTATTGCCTCCCATAACAAAATTGATTCTGACTCAGTTCATGTCGTTAATGGAACTTCTCAGGGGATGTTTCTCATCGTTTCGGCCCTCTTGAAAGAGAATCAGAATGTGGCTATTGTAGATCCTACCTATAGTGAATATTACGATGCCTGTAGTCTTAAAACTAAGAATATTCATTCCATCAGAATGACACCCCAGGAATCATTCCGAATATCTGTGAACAGGATCATAGAGAAAGTTCATTCCGTAAAACCCGTGCTTCTATGGCTTTGTTCTCCCAATAATCCGACGGGGACATATTTAATTGAAGAAGACTTTGAAATGATCAGAAAAGCCTGTCTTCAGGAAAATACAATCCTTATCCTGGATGAAGCCTATGTCTGCTTTGTGCCCGATCCCAGGCGGTATAACCCGCTCCGGGAAGGAGTTATTGTCTTGAGGTCAATGACTAAGGATTTTAGTATTCCCGGGCTTCGTCTGGGATATCTCCTGGCCTCTCCTGAAATCCTCAAGAAAATTAAAAGATGGCAACCCGAATGGAGCATCAGTACTCCAGCTCAGGATGCTGGAATCGCCGGGTATCGGGAATTGGATTCTTTTAAAAAAAGCTGGCAGATGACAGCCTTCAGAAGAGATTCTCTCAAAAAAGACATTGAAGATCTTGGCTTTAACGTCTATGACAGCAGTTCCAATTTTTTTATGGTGGAAGTGGACGATGCAGAGGCTCTTAAGGCACATTTATGGAAAGATCTAATTCTTGTGAGAGACTGCCGCTCATTTGATTTGGACAATATTATCAGGATTGGAATCCGAAGGGATAAAGATAATCATAAACTTGTTCAGAGCTTTAAGGGCTACATTCAAAAATGATTCTGGTACTGGGGGGTGTCAAATCAGGAAAAACTTCATGGGCTGAATCTACAGCGGCTCATTGGGCTGAGAAGAACCGGGGGGAAGTTGTTTATCTTGCTTCTGCCAGAGCCTGGGATGATGAAATGAAACTCAGAATCAAAAGGCACCAACAGTCACGCCCTGAAGAATGGCAGACAATTGAAGAGCCCCTTGATATCTCTGGAGTTCTTAAGCGGGATGATCTCAATGCAAAAAATATTGTTATCTTTGACTGTCTGACTCTCTGGCTGACAAACCTTCTCATGGATCATGGAGAAGATTTCACTCAGGAAGAAGCGGAGGATCTTGTACAACTTAAGATGAATGAGTTGATGAGAGCAGTCGAAGAGTTTCCAGGAGAAATCATTGTTATTTCCAATCTGGTGGAACAGGGCCTGGTTTCTCCTCATTTTCTGGGCCGTATCTTTCAGGAGATTGCCGGACGCTGTCATCAGCTTCTGGCAGGTGAATCAGAGGAAGTCTTTCATATGATTGCCGGTATACCTCAGAGGCTGAAATGATGAATCATCAGGAAATAGAAATCCTCCTCAAAAGAATTGAGAGGCTGGATCTCTGTTCGATGGAAGCTGTTACCAGACGATGGGATCGCTTGACGAAGCCCCCCGAAAGCCTCGGGAAACTGGAAAAACTGGTTTCCAGACTGGGGGGAATCCAGAGAACGACCCAACCCCATCTCCGGAATAAAATGGTTTTATGCTTTGCTGCCGATCATGGAGTTGTTGCCGAAGGAGTCTCTCCTTCAAAGCAGATTGTCACCGCAGAGATGGTGAGGAATTTTCTGAATGGAGGTGCAGCCATTTCTGTTCTGGCCTCCCGATCGAATGCTGATTTGAAGGTCATCAATGCCGGGATGGTGTATGAAGTTGATCATCCTCGGATTATACAAAAATCCATTGCAAAAGGTACTGCTAATATGCGCAGGACCAGAGCGATGACGGAAGAACAGGTCTATCAGGCTCTTGAATTGGGTTTTGAAAGCGGTTCGGCTGAGATTGATAATTTCTGTGACTTACTGATCACAGGTGAAATGGGTGTTGGAAATACAACATCTGCCAGTGCCATATATTCTGCTGTTACCGGTATGAATCCGGAATTGATAACAGG
>NZ_JAQIBL010000152.1 GCF_027859075.1 Oceanispirochaeta sp.
CCCAGGTAAGTCATTTCATCTTCATCCAGCTATGACAGATTTTCAAGTATAAAGAGAGTACTGCTGAACTCTCCATACCGGGACAGAAGGAGTACCGCCCTTTTACGGATGATCTTGTCGGATTCATGATTCCTTACCAGGGTATAGAGATCTGACAGGCAGAGGCTGAGAGGTATGTTTACAAAAGACTGAATCAGACTGGGCCAGTAGGGGAAATCTTTATCCAGCAGGAACTTTTTCAGAACCGGATAAAACAGAATACTCCCCTCCGGAGGAAGAGAGTTTAATAAATATTCCATCCGGTAGGAACGGAACAGTTTTTGTTCCAGTAACTGCTTCAGAAGGAAAATGCTTTCCGGGTCTTTTCTTTTTATAAGACAGGAAAGGGCTTTATCTTTCAGGTTATTTATAAAGGGGGATTCACCTTTTAAATCAAACACTTTTGCGATGATCCAGGCAAAATTACTGCTGCTCACTCCCCGATGGAAAATCTCGACAGCCAGGAAAAGGGCTCCTTTGTCTGAAAAATTTTCTTTTTTATTCAGAAATGAACTTACCTGATGATCCGCCGCCGCAGAGAGAATCTTTTTTCTGCGAGTCAAGTCTTCCAGGTCGCGTGAGCTTCCCTTCGTGATTAATTGATCCAGAGACCCTGATTTTTCAAGATAAAGGGATGCTGCCAGAATAATACCGGGGTGGGAGTCATTCATAAGGCGGAGCGCCAGATTATGATCATGGGAAGATTTTACATCCAGCAGTTCCAGACAGTGGATTTTTTCTATAACATCCAGATTCTCAGAATAGAGAGTATAGAGATCTGCAAAGTCTTTTTTGATTCTGTATAAGGCTTCCTGTCTGACTTTGAAGACGGGATCCTTTATATAGTGTCTGAAGAGAGTGTTGTAAAGTTTCTGCCTGTCTGAAGATTGGAAGAGTTTTATCATCAGAATCCGGATGTCCTGATGGCTATCCGCAAATTGGTCCCAGAGTATCCGGCGACATGTTTTTGTTTCTGAATAAACAAGGATACTGCAAGCCTGGTAGCGCAGGTCTGGATCGCTGTGCTGAACCAAAAGACACAGATCCTCTTCATATTCAAGAAAGAGCATTTTCCAGGGGGCCTTTTCTTCCTGTTTCTGAAGATCCTTTAATGATTCGCAAAACCAGGGAGTGAGAGGCATACCATCAATGAGGGATTGGAGTGTCTTTTTTCCTTTGGAATTATTTTTTAGAGTCTGAATGTTTTGCATGGTTTCTATCCTGCAGGAATCGGGTTAAGACGAAAAGAGCATGAGCACTGAATTCCACAGCTTTGTACAGGATTTTTTGTCCAAAATGGTTAGTCTCGAGGCTGTTTAACAGTAAAATCTCAGAAATACTCCCTTCTGTTATCAAAGGATAGACCAGGACACTCTGCATCTTACGGTGTAGAAATAATTCCGGAAAAAGGGGATTCTCCCTATTATTCTGTACAATCATCTGTTGGCAGTCCAGAATAAATTCAACCCAGTCTTCATTCGAATCCTCACAACTGGAAGAGATGAAAATTCCTTTGCTTTTTCTGCATTTAATCTTTCCATCATTACCGATGCTATACCAGTGAGCCAGGTCTGATTCTGTCAGGTAGAATGCCTTATCAAGGAGTTGAGGTATGTGTTCGTGTTCCCTCTCCTGGTGAGCAGGGAATAGATTCCTTTCCTCTACTGAGGATTTCATATAGATCTCCCGGTTAGTTCAGGCTCTTTTGAACAGCAAATTTCCATCCATTATATAATGAAATACGATCTTCTTCCTTCATCGATGGTTTAAAAACCTTGTCTTCTTTCCAAATTTTACTTATTTCATCCATGGATTTCCAGAAACCCACGGCCAAACCTGCAAGATATGCCGCTCCAAGGGCGGTCGTTTCGATGGAAAGGGGCCGGATAACTTCACTATCGGATATATCACTTTGAAACTGCATGAGAATATTGCTTCGCGATGCCCCGCCATCGACTCTGATGCTTTTAATTGGAATTTGAGATTCTTCCTGCATTATCTTCATAATATCCCAGGATCTGTAGGCTATCGATTCAAGAGCCGCCCGGCAGATATGCCTTTTATCCGTGCCTCTGGTTAATCCGCTGATAGAGGCTCTGGCTTCCATGTTCCAATAGGGCGCTCCCAGGCCCTGAAAAGCAGGAACAAGATAAACACCGCCGTTATTCTCTGTTTCTTCAGCCAGGGAATCACATTCCGAGGCATTCTTAATCAGATTCAGATTATCCCGAAGCCATTGGACCACGGCTCCACCCATAAAAATACTTCCTTCCAGGGCGTAGGTCGTTTTTCCATTCCTGTTCAATGCAATGGTTGTCAGCAGCCCTTTGCTTGAAGTTATGGGTGTTTCTCCCGTATTCATCAGCATAAAACAGCCGGTTCCGTAGGTATTTTTCACATCACCCCTGTCAAGGCACATCTGACCGAAGAGGGCAGACTGCTGGTCACCGGCAATACCGGCAATGGGGATTTCAACACCGAAGAGTGCCTTATCAGTGGTTCCATAGATCTCACTGGAGGACTTGACTTCAGGCAGCATTGACGAGGGGATCTGCAGTATTTCCAGTAGTTCCTTATCCCATTTCAAGGTATGGATATTAAACATTAAGGTTCGGCAGGCATTGGTCATATCCGTTACATGGACCTTTCCAGCGGTTAATTTCCAGATCAGCCAGCTGTCGATGTTTCCAAAGAGAAGATCCCCTGCTTCGGCTTTTTCTCTGGCACCGCTGACATTCTCCAATATCCAACGAATCTTGGAACCGGAAAAATAGGCATCCATGGGGAGCCCGGTCTTTTCACGGAAGAGGGACTCATAGCCTAGTTCACGAATTTTGTAACAGATATCGGCAGTCCGCTTGCACTGCCATACAATGGCATTGTACACAGGCTTTCCTGTCTTTTTGTCCCAGACGACAGTCGTCTCTCTCTGATTGGTAATACCGATGGCAGCCATTTCATCCAGGCTGATCTTCGTTTCATCCAGCACTTTCATGAGCATATTCTTCTGGCATTCCCAAATTTCTTCCGGATCATGTTCCACCCACTGTTCCCGAGGGAATATCTGAGTAAACTCCTGTTGCGACATGCCGATAATTTTTCCTGATTTATCTACGATGAGAGCCCTTGAGCTAGTCGTTCCTTGATCTAAAGCGATGATATAATCCATAAACTCCCCTAAAACGATCACATAACAATCAATATAAATCATTATCAGTGAGAACCAGGCTTTTGTCCATTAAATATTAATAGCTTAAAAAATAAATATAGGCTTACTATAAAAAAGCCGATAATATGATGATATGAATTTAATTAAGGTTGCAACAGGTCTCTTTTGGTTGGAGATCCCGGAAAAAGATCTCTTCCTTATGTGCGGTTGTCCCATGGACAGCATAAAGCATCTGGAAAATATGAATTTTATTCATAGAATCGATAGAGATGACTGTTATATGGAAAGCGGGCCTAATGCCATCCTCCTTTCGGACCTGGCAGTTCAAAACGGTTACTTTAGTAATCTGGCTGAATTTCCAATCCTTCACATGATGTATAAACAGGGCATGGCTCTTCCGGGTCACCCTGGAAACAAGGGAACAAGTCCCTGGCTGATTGGTACATCCGATCAGGTTAACGCTCAGAATCAATATATTTTCAGAGGCAATTACGGTCTGTCTTCGCGCGCAGAATTTGAAGAGGCAGGCTGTACTAAAGATGAAGTAGACCTCATGTGGAATCTGAAAATGAAATTTAACTTCAATAAGATTCTTAAACCGGAAGACCTGTTAGACACAACTATCATTGACGATGAGGCAGTGGAACTCCGTCCTGATGTATTTCTAAAAAGGACAGGATTAAACTGTTATAAACTTAGTTATAACGATGAAACAGTGGACATCGACCTCAATTTGAAGGACGATGAACTCTATGAACCGCCCTATGCGCTTGAGTCCCGAAAAGTCAGCAGAGAGAATTTTTCAATCATTCATGTGGGAGAGGGGAATGGATGGGATAATACCAGACCCTGTATGGGAAGCATCATATGTTTTGAAGGAAAAATATATCTGATAGATGCCGGTCCCAATATCGAATATTCACTGAATGCCCTTGGAATCAGTGTGAATGATGTAGAAGGGATTTTCCATACACACATTCATGATGACCATTTTGCCGGCTTGACCTATCTGATCATGGCTGACCATAAAATAAAATATTATGCAACCGAAACTGTCATGGCAACAGCCCGCAAAAAATTGGCGGCACTGATGGGGCAGGATATTTCCATTTTTGATCTGGTTTTGGATCCAATCATTCTTGACTGTCATGCCTGGAATAATGTAAACGGTCTGGAAGTTAAACCGCTTTTTTCACCCCATCCGGTTGAGACATCCATCTTTTATTTCAGGGTCATGAGTTCTTCAGGATATAAATCCTATGGTCATCTTGCTGATATTGTCTCCAGCAAAATTCTTAAAAGTTTTATAAGTGATAATCCCCAGGAAGGAATCGCTCAGGAATTTTATGATGATGTCTGGAACAGTTATAAGCAGTATGCTGATATCAAAAAGATTGATGTCGGCGGTGGCATGGTTCATGGAGAAGCCGGTGATTTTAAAAATGATCCTTCGGGGATTCTGATTCTGAGTCACCTTGACCGGCCTTTGAATGTACAGGAAAAAAGAATTGGAACTAATGTGGACTTTGGTTCTGCCCATGTTCTGATACCTGCTTCTGTAAATTATTTAAGGCTTCATGCCTCCAGAATCCTGAACTCTTATTTCCCGGATGCAGGGATATCCGATATAGAAATGCTTCTGGAGTGTCCCATCATCGAATTCCCAGCTAATACTGTCATTGCTGAAGACAGTACTCAGATGAAAGAGGTTTTTCTGATTCTTTCAGGAAAAGTCGATTATGTTTTTTCAGATAACGGTGCAAGTCATGAGATGACCGCCGGGAGTACCGTCGGACTAATGAACGGATTGTGGAATGAACCTATCAAGGGAACATATAGGGCCAGTGCCTTGGCGGAGACCCTGATCATCCCTAAAAATGTGTTCCTCAAGTTCATGAAAAAGACGGATGTCATGGATCAATTGATAAAGGTCAGCAGAATTATATTTGATCTGCGGAATACTCAATTATTGGGGTCTAGAATCTCTAATTTAAAACTCGTGAGACTGGCTCAGAGGGCCGCCACGGTCAATCTTCTTCCTGGTGATACAGTTCCCGGGGGATGGCCGAAGGATCTTTTCATTTTAAAAAAGGGTAGTGTGAATATTTATAACGGAAAAAAGAAGATTGGAAGTATAAAAAAATGGGATTCCTGGGGTGGATACCCGGTTTTTTCGAAACGAAAAGATCTGAATATTGATGCCAGGATCAGCGGTAAAACACCTTGTGATTTCTATCGTATTTCCTATGATGTACTGAAAGATATTCCTGTTGTCCAGTGGAAGTTATTTCAACAATGGTCCTGTTGGGACGCTCATTACTGATTCCTCGCCTTCTCTTGTCAGATCACTCTGGAAATTAATTCTAAATTAGAATAAAGTCCCCCTATATGATTCAAAAGAACATGACTCAGAGTAAAAAATTTGACTGCGTTATTGTCGGTACAGGGCCGGCTGGTCTGGGTGCCGCATTCAAATTGTTGGAACAACGGCGAGATTTTAAAATTCTGATGCTTGATAAATCCAATTTTTCGACAGGCGGTCTTAGAAACGACTGCAAAATGAATTTTACTTTTCCTACCGGTTTTCCCTTGGATAACTGGTCCCGTGAAGAAGCCGAATCCTACCTGGATCAGGTTGAAAATATCCTCAAGCCTGAAGTGTTAAAAAAAGAAAACATCAATATATATGAAAAGAGAGCATTTTCTCTTGGGGTGGAACTCCTGAATATCCGCCAGTCACATCTGGGAACGGACGGCGGCCTGGAACTGATAAAAAAACTCTGCAGCGAACTGGAAACTCTGGGAGTGGAATTTTCTCTGGGAGATGAAGCTGTTCAAGTGGATATCTAGAGTAAAACTCTGATCACCAGCAAGGGCAGTTATGGCTATGAATCCCTGATTATTGCTCCGGGACGACAGGGCTTTCAATTCCTTCAGGACCTTATGAATGATTTGAATATCAACTTCATGGATAATATTGTTGACATCGGCATCCGTGTAGAGACTCGGCTTGAACATTATCCTATTGTCAAAGATTATTATGATCCCAAATTCCATTTCCCTGGAAAGGTTAGAACCTTTTGTACCAATAGCGGGAATGCTCATGTGGTTCAGGAACAGTATAAAACCCATGACGGCAAGAACTTTTATTCCGTTAACGGACATGCCTGGTCACGGAAGAAGAAAGAGGAAAACGGCCTGGTCAATTTTGCCATGCTAAAGACAATCCGGCTCACCGCTCCTTTGGCCAGCGGCCATAAATATGCCGAAATAATCGGTCTTCAAGCGGCTCTTCTAGGAGGCGGGAAACCTATTATGCAGCGTGTCGGAGATTTCCGTCTTTCGAAAAGATCTTCTGAAAAGAGTTTTAATTCGGACTATTACGATTTTGAAGCCACATTGAAGAGCTGCACTCCCGGTGATATTGCCTTGGCAATACCCAGCAAAATAATGAGAGCCATCTGGAAATCCATGAAACAACTGGATACAATTATCCCCGGGGTATTGCACCCCTCAACAATAATGTATTATCCCGAAATTAAAATGTACGCCAATAAACCCGAGTTCCTGGATCGCCATTTCAGAGTTCATGACAGTCTCTTCTTGATAGGAGACGGAGCCGGAACCAGCCGGGGCATAACAGCCGCCTGGGCCAGCGGCATAAGAGCGGCAGAAGGAATCCTTAAGTAATGATTGAAAATAAAAGACTGACCTTTGCAATCATCAGTCACCCCGATGCGGGTAAGACGACAATGACGGAGAAACTTCTCCTCTTCGGGGGCGCCATTCACGCTGCCGGAGCTGTTAAATCCGGAAAATCAGCCCGAAAAACTGTTTCCGACTTCATGGAAATGGAAAAAAATCGTGGTATCTCCATTTCTACCTCTGTGATGGGTTTTGATTACCGGGACCGTAAGGTTAATATTCTGGATACTCCGGGTCATGCTGACTTTTCTGAAGATACCTATAGAACTCTGACCGCTGTAGACAGCACATTGATGGTCATCGACTCGGTAAAGGGTGTGGAAGAGCGGACTCGAAAACTCTGTGAAATCTGCCGAATGCGAAAGACTCCCATCATTACATTTGTGAATAAATTTGATCGTGAGGGAAAAGAAGCTGTTGAACTATTAGATGAGATCGAAGCCGAGTTGAATGTTACAGTCTGTCCCATGAGCTGGCCCGTCGGTCAGGGTAAGGCTTTCAAGGGTGTATACAGCCTGTATGAAAAAAGACTGATTCTTTTTTCTGCCCATGGTGTTCAGGATGAACAGGATGTTATTGAAATTTCAGATCTCAACAATCCGGAATTAAATGACAGGATCGGGGACTATGAAGCCAATAAACTCAGAGAGGAACTGGAACTGATCACTCAGGTATATCCTGATTTTGACCAGGAACTCTATAATCATGGCGAACTGACTCCCGTCTTTTTCGGGAGTGCCATCAATAACTTCGGGATCAGGGAGCTTCTGGATTGTTTTGTCGATATTGCACCCGGACCAGGAGAGTTTGAAACTGAAGGAAGAATGGTAAAGCCTGATGAAAAATCTTTTTCCGGTTTTATATTCAAAATTCACGCCAATCTGGATCCTCGTCACCGTGACAGGTTAGCCTTCATGAGAATAGTGTCGGGAGAATTTGAAAAAAATCATACCTATACTCATGTAAGAACAGGAAAAGGATATAAAACGTCCAATCCTACGGCTTTTATGGCGCAGAGTCGCAATATTGTGGATTCAGCCATCCCCGGAGACATTATTGGCCTTCACGATACGGGAACCTTTAAAATCGGGGATACTCTCACAGAAGGGGAAATGATCCAGTACAAAGGGATTCCCAGCTTTGCACCTCAAATATTCAGAACCGTTGTCAATAAAGATCCTCTTAAGGATAAACAGTTTAACAAAGGATTAGAACAGCTGGCGGAAGAAGGGGTTGTTCAGATCTTTACCAAGGTTGTGACAAAACAGAAACTCATTGGTGTTGTGGGATCCCTGCAGCTGGATGTCATCCAGCATCGGCTCCTCCATGAGTACAAGGCAACGTGTATATTTGAACCAGTTGATTTCCAGACAGCCTGCTGGATCAATGCACCGGATAAGGCGGTTATTGATAAATTTGTCGGTGAAAATCAGAATAAAATTGCTCTGGATGTACGGGGACAATTGATCTACCTTGCTCCCAGCAGATGGATGCTGGACCGAACAGTGGAAGACTATAAAGGATTGAAATACTATTTTACTTCAGATATGAAATAGGAAAGATTGAAAAAAAATATTCAAAGTAGAAACCATTGTCATGTTTGGTTTGTTTGATAATTAACTTTAAATTTATTTACCGGAGTATAAATCCAGAATGATCAACCAGATACAAAACCTCCCAGAGTCGTGTACCAAGATAATTACAGCAGTGCAGGATGAGATGGCCAAAGTCATAGTCGGTCAGAAAACAGTACTGGACAGGATGATAATCGGTCTCATATGCAATCAGCATATTCTTCTCGAAGGAGTGCCCGGTCTTGCCAAGACCCTTATCGTGACCACTCTTGCAAAAATCATATCCCTGGAATCCTCCCGAATTCAGTTCACCCCCGACCTGCTCCCCGCAGATTTAACCGGAACAATGATATACAATCCGGGAAAGGGTGAGTTCTACTCCCGCAAGGGGCCGATCTTTACCAATATTCTACTGGCAGATGAGGTCAACAGAGCACCAGCCAAGGTGCAGAGTGCTCTTCTGGAAGCCATGCAGGAACGACAGGTCACCATCGGGGACGAGACTTTCCCACTGGATGATCCCTTTATGGTTCTGGCAACCCAGAATCCGGTAGAACAGGAGGGAACATATCCTCTTCCTGAAGCACAGGTAGACCGTTTCATGCTGAAGGTGCTGGTGGACTATCCGGAAAGAATCGAAGAATTGGCTATCCTGCGGAGTCAAAAGAATATTTCTGCCCCGGAAATGGTCCATCCTGTGTGTTCTGTCGCAGATATCAGGGCTCTCAGACAAATGACAGATGAGTTGTATATGGATCCCCGTCTGGAAGAGTATATTATTGATATAGTGCAGGCCACCAGATACCCTGCAAAATGGAATCTGGAATTTGCCAATTTTATTCAGATTGGAGCTTCTCCCAGGGCTTCTATTTTTCTTTCCCAGGCTGCCCGTGCAATGGCTCTTCTGAGAGGACGCTCTTATGTTACACCTGGAGATATCAAAGAAATTGCTCCAGATGTTCTCAGACATCGAATCATCATTACTTACGAAGCTGAAGCCGAAGGGCGTGACTCGGATTGGATTATCAGAAAAATTCTGGAGACTCTAGCCGTAGTATGATTGACCGTGAACTGGCCGCCCGGCTGGAGCGGATAAGAGTCCTGACCAGGCGCAAAATAACGGCGGCCTTTGCCGGAGACTACAGCTCGGCCTTTAAGGGACGAGGCATGGAGTTTGAAGAAGTCAGACCCTACCAGCCGGGAGATGAAATCAAATTCATTGACTGGAATGTCACGGCCAGAAGCGGAGAACCCTATATTAAGGTTTTCCGTGAAGAACGGGAACTGAACATGATGATCCTACTGGATCTCTCTCCTTCGGGTCTGTTTTCCTCTTCTGAAAAAAGTAAGAATCAATTGGCTGCCGAGCTCTGTGCCATGCTGGCCTTTACGGCCGTTTCCAGCCATGACAGGGTAGGTTTGTGTGTTTTCACTGATCAGGTTGAAAAGATTATTCCTCCGGGCAGAGGTAACCGCCATGTGATGCATCTGATTAGGGATGTGATGACTTTCAAACCGGAAGGGACGGGGACCTCTCTTTCGGTTGCTCTGGAATATATGAACAGGATCCTCAAGAAAAAAAGCATTCTTTTTCTTATCTCTGATTTTCATGATCAAGGCTATGAAACACATCTGGCCCGGGCGGCTGAAAAACATGACCTTGTCTGTATTCAGCTGCTGGATCCCCGTGAAGAAGAGGCTCCGAAGAGAGGATTGTACCGGTTCAAAGACCCCGAGACAGCTGAGACGATCCTTTTTGATGGAAGGAGTCCCCTCGGGCGCAGTGAGTGGGAGCAGCTCTACAGGAGCAGACAGAATCGCCTTAAAACAATCATCATGGAAAAAGGAGCTGATCTCCTCACCCTCCACGCAGGAGAAGATTGGATTCTTCCTTTAACACGGTTTTTTTTAAGACGGGGAGAGCGACGATAAATGCAGCTTCTGATCTTTTTACTCTTGATCTCCCTTTCCTCATGCGGCAGTCAGAACAATAAAGAGGAAAAGGAAAATTTAATTTTTTCGGGAAAGAACTCCACTCTGGGATGGGAAATAAGGTATCCCGATCAAGACTTCTATTTTTCTGACAGGATCACAATGACACTGACTTTAGAATCCTTCGAATCGGGCCGGCTTTCACTGGAGGCAAAGGAGAATGCCCTCTGGGGTGATTTCCGCGTGTACAAAAGTACATGGAAAAGCCAAAACCACCTTGAACTACTGCTCCAGCCACGGAAAACAGGGGATAGTATTCTCCAGTTTCCTCGGATAACTCTTTCAGATCGAGGGAAATATATTGAAATTCCGGAAGTTCACTTTTCAATCTTGTCTTCACTGAATGAGGATCAGAAACCTATGCCTTTGATTCTTGCCGAAGAATCTTCCCCTACCAGTGGTTTCAGTCTCATCATAATGGCTCTCTTGTCTATAATTCTCCTTCTTACGGGATTTTTTATATACAGAAAAAAAAGGAGGCTCAGGAAAAACTCTTTTATCCCATCCTATGGATTGCCCGAATTTATTGAAGACCAGAGTCCTTCCATTGATCAGGGCATTGATCCCCAACTCTTCTACAGACAGGCCTTCAGATATTTGTTAAAAGATCTGAAAGATCTGCACCCGGCGGTACAATCCTCAGATAGCCCCGCAGATCTATTGAATCATCTGGAGATGCCCTCCAGGTTGAATCAATGGGCTCTGAGAAGCCTGTATCCTTTATTGGAGATCATGGATCAGTGTTTTTATCAAAAGGGAGGGGACGATATTCTTACATCCCGATACAAAGAAGATCTGGGGACACTCACTGAATGGAGTCGATTCAGCAGTGACTACAGATCCGGCGGAGATGATGTCTCATGATCCGATTTGAACAACCCTTCTGGTTTGTACTGATTCTGCTGATTCCTCTGCTCATATATTTGCAGAGAAAGAGTCACATAGGTATTATCTATCCCAGCATCTCCGTTCTACCCCCTGTGAAATCTCCAAGAATCAGGCTGTTTTTTTTAAGGGACCTCCTCTTTTATCTGGCACTCCTGAGTTTTATTGTGGCGCTTGCCGGTCCCTACCGGATACTGGGAGAAGAGAAGGACTATACCAAGGGCTATCTGCTGCAGCTGGTGGTAGACAGAAGTGGGAGTATGGGCAGTTTTATGGATAAAAAAGGAGAAACTGACCGCCTTGATATTGTCAAAAAAGTAGTGGCAGACTTTATTTCCGGAGACGGGAACCAACTCCAGGGACGGCGCAATGACAGGGTTGGTCTCATTTCATTTGCCCGCTATGCCGATACCATGGCTCCTCTCACTGTTTCTCATGACATTGTGATACAACTTGTGGGTACGCTGAAATTGGCTGGTGAAGAGGAGGATGGCACTTCTTTAGGTGATGCCCTTGCCCTGGGTGCTGCCCGGATACGCTCCTACCAGCAGAAAGCAGGCTCGGGTTCCTCCGGGGCCGTACTGATTCTTCTGACTGATGGACAGAACAACAGCGGGACTATGACGCCTATGGAGGCCGCCTCTCTGGCAGCAGAACAGGATATCCGGGTCTATACCATAGGATTTGGTGGAGGATATTACAAAAATGCTTTCGGTATTATCCGGGAAATCCCTCCCGAATACGGCATTGATGAAAAAACGCTCCAGGATATAGCCGACCTCACAGGAGGTCAATACTATAATGCCGGCGTTGAGCGCTCTCTCATGGATGTATATAAAAAAATAGACACTCTCGAAAAAGTAGAGATGGAACAGATCCGATCAACAGAGAAAGATCTTTATTTTTATTCATTTCTGATCACCGCTCTGATTCTTCTTTTTTTAGGTTTTCTTTTCAGATACATTTTATTTAATGTTGTGGAGGATGAGGAATGAGTTTTCTCCGCCCCGCCGCTCTCGTCGCCCTGTTGCTGATCCCCCTTTATCTGATGCTTTTTGCCCATGGCAGGCAGAAAAAAAGGAACTATCTCCTTCTCATGAGCGGTAAATATATTACAAGGGCAAAGCCCGGGATTCCTCTTTTAATGATGGCAGCTCTTGGTTTGATAACCCTTGGTTTGATGCGGCCGGTCTCCAATCCCCGTATGAAAACTGTGGAGCAGAAGGGCCGGAATATCGTCTTTGTCATCGATGTTTCCCGCAGTATGCTGGCACAGGATCTTGTACCGAACAGGCTGGAACGAGCCCGTTATGATATTCTCAATTCCCTCGGCAGCCTTAGCGGGCATAGGGTCGCCCTGGTTGCCTTTGCAGGGACCCCTATCCTGAAGTGTCCCTTGACCCTGGATACTTTTTATTTTTCCCAGGCTCTTTCCGAATTGGGAACCCATAGTGTTTCAAGAGGAGGAACAAACCTGGGAGATGCTGTGAGGACGGTCATCGATGATCTCTTTGATTCGAAGGACAGAGAATCCATGGATATTCTTCTGATTACCGATGGAGAGGATCAGGATAGTTTTCCTTTAGAATCTGCCTCGCGTGCCGGTCAGGAAGGGATCAGGATCATATCCATAGGTTTGGGCAGTTCTGACCGGGGTGCACCTGTTCCCTCTGACAGGGAGGATACGGGTCCTTTGATGTATGAGAATCAGCCGGTCTATTCAAAAGCAGATATGCAGACCCTCACTGCCATGGCCAATGCCTCTGATGGAGGCTGGTCTGTTGCCGTTGAGGATGGAAAAATCCCGATCCAGTCGATTCTCAATAGACTGGATCGTACCGGGGCTCAAAGGAACACCGGGTCTGTAGAGAAATTTATTTATGATGAACACTACCGCTGGTTTCTCATTCCCGGACTTTTCTGTCTTATTCTTGCCTTCCTGATGGAAACGACAAATTTATTCAGGAGAAAGCCGCTGTGAAAGATGTACTTGTCAGCCTCCTTTTTTCGGTTCTATTTCTCATCCCCCTTCATGCGGAAGTTCAACAGAATGCAGATTCGAAACAGACTGGTTCTGCACTGTATCTTTCTGGAGAATATGTTGATGCGGCCAACCGGTTTCTTGCTGATGCTCTCAATGCCCCCCGGGTTGATAAAACATTCAGCTATTATAATGCAGCCCGTAGTTATCATCAGGATTATCTGGTGAACCAGAATATAGACTCCCTGGAAAAGGCCATTTCCGGATACTACAGGGTTCTAGATTATAATCCTGAACACAAGGAAGCACGGATCAATCTTGAACTTGCCAGATTGGAGCAGGAAAAGCTGCAAAAAAAGGAAGAAAACAGAGCAGAGAATCAGCAAAAGGATGATGCAGGAGAAGAGTCAGGACAGGATTCAACCGAGGGAGATCCGTCTTCCCTGGATGATCTTGCTCAAAAGCAGAAGGAATTGTCTGAATCTTCATCATCCGAGGAAAATGAATCACGCCAGAAAGACCTGGCCGAAGAGACCAGGAATGCCCTGGAAAATTCAGAGAACCAACCCTCTGAAGAGGCCCTGAAAGAGGCTCTGGCAGAGCAGCAAAAAGCCCTGGACCAAATGAAAGAGGGAAAAGACGCAGAAGCAAAGGAATCACAGAAAGCCGCGGCGAGGGCTCTGGAACAGGCCGCCGGCGCATCTGAAGCCGCCGGGGATGAAGAGTTACAGGACTCTTTACCTGAGGACCTTCAATCCCTGATCAATCAGGAACAGAGCCGGAATAAGAATGAAGCCAAAGAATTGATTCAAGTGGAGAGAAACTGGTGAGACAGAAAATCCTGATATTGATATTTGCCCTGGGACTGGGCCACTCCTTGTTTTCAGCCACATTGGAAGTCTTAACCGATGTAAATGAAAGCTATCTGGGCCAGTCCATCACTTTAATCCTCCGTATTGTCAGTGATAAACCGGTGGCCAGACCTCAACTGCCCCAGATCACAGGATTCCAACTGAGTGAAGCCGGTGAATCCAGTTATGATGAGAGGTCTATGGGGAGCGGAGGCAGCGGTAGAAAAGTGACCATGGAATATTCCTGGCGCCTCCTTCCTATGCAGACCGGTCAGCTCAGAATTCCCGTAATGTCCTTCGACCTGGATGGTGAGACTCTCAGTTCTAATGAAATCCCTCTGACCATCATTGAGCCGGGGCCTCTGGAGGGATACCATCTTTTCCTCACTGCAGAAGGGGATACCGCCTTTCCTTCCATTCCCCTGCGACTCAGTCTGAAATGGCTCTTTTCATCAGAAGTAAGCCGGCCTGATTTTGTGTTACCCTTTCTTCAGAATGACAAAATTCGGATACAGGATCTGCCTGCTCCCTCTTCATCAGGATCTGATATTTATCAATTCACTGTGGATGGGCATACCCTTTATGCCGTACAATCGGCGGAGATCTATAAAGACGAACAGTATGCCAGCCTGACTATGTCTTGGGACATCTATCCTCTTGAACCCGGGCCTCTGAAACTGGAACCGGTGATCCTCTCTTTTCAGCGGGGCGTTGTGGATCAGTTGGGACGCCGAAATTATAAACCAGGGGTCATTCCTTCCAATCCTCTTGAACTGACCATCCAAGCCCTCCCGGATCAGATGCAATCCTTTCCCGGCGGAATCCTGGTAGCCCGGAATGAACTTGAAATTACGGCATCCCTGGATCAGACAAAAATCTATCCCGGTGATCCGCTGGAACTGACTCTGCAGTTTAAGGGCCTTGTCAGTCCGGCCCTCACTGATTTCAAAGGGGTTGAAGGTCTGAGGGAAATGAAGGGTATTATCAAGACTGATCCTGCCAGCCTGAGTTCCTCTTTGTCTGAAAATAATAAAATATACCATCAGAAAATTCGAATCCAATCTTCCGGAATAAGATCTTTTCCAGCCTTGAGTTTTCCCTATTACAGCCTGGATGCCGGAGAAGTTCGGTTCTGTAGAAGCAATGCAATCCCCCTGACTGTCATGGAACTCGAAGAAACACTCCTCACCGATCAGGCAGAGAACCGGGAGATTCCTGAAGAGACCGGAAAGATATCTCTCAGGTCAAACAGGAAAATTCCATATTTCGGTTCAGGATCCTTCCTTGATGGACTGTATTTGATGAGGTATCGTCTTAGCCTGTTGATGATTCTTCCTTTGCTCTTTCACATTATTTCCTTTCTTTTCAAACAATTCAGAGACTCTGGTAGAAATAATGATCAAGTTAAAAAAGAACTGAATAGAGGCCTGAAGGAATACAGCCTGAAACCAGAGAAGGAGAATGGACTCAGGCTCAGTGAACTCTTTATAAAATGGTTCAGCCAACTGCCTGAAATGAGGAATGTGAAGGATAATTCAAAAGATCTAATGGAAAATATGAAATCAGTCTTGTCCAAAGAACTCTGTTTGGAAATACAGTCCATGTTGGATCATCTGGAACTCTTGTGGAGTCCACAGGAAAACACTCCATCGCATCAGAGTTCTCCTGATGATTTCCAAGATATTCCTGAAAAGATTCTCAGAGAACTGAAGAAAAAAAGGCGGAACAAATGAAAGGATTTACAACTCTATTTCTTCTGTTCCTGATCATCGCCGGAGTTCTTCAGGGAGAGTCTCAAAGTGATCAAAGCCTTGATGAACTCCTTATCTCTGCAGAAACATCTTTTAAATCTGCCCTGGCAGGAGAGGGCTCCTATCAGGAGGCGGTTCAATTATATTGTCAGGCCGCAGACAGGATGACGAGACCCAGTGCTTCCCTTTATTACAATCTAGGAAATATCCTGCAGCTTGACGGTGAATCTTCAGCCGCCCTGATGGCCTATTCAAAAGCATTGAGCCTTTCACCTACTGCACCGGATATTCTTTCAAACCGGAATCATCTACTGGAAGAATTGAAGCTTCCCCAGGCCCATTTTAATCTGCCCGAAACTTTCATCTGGGGAGTTCTCTTTCTGACAGGCACCCCCTGGGGATGGGTTATTTTTATTATTTTAACTCTATTCAGCTGCAGTCTGAGTCTTCTGTCTCTCCTGAATAAAAAATATTCTTTCAAGATCTTGATCTTGATTGTTTCTCTTATGGCTGTCTTTATGGTCCTTTCCCTGGGAAGCTGGGAGAACAGAACGGACTCTCTGGCCGTCGTCAGCCTTGAGAACAGCGTCTTGAGAGGGGGGGACAGTCAGATGTATGAAGTGCTGGTGAAGCTGCCGGCAGGGACAGAATTGATTATACTGGAAACAAGGCTGAACTGGTCCAGGGTCAGGGTGACGAGTTCAGAACATACAGGATGGATAGAAGGAAATCATATTATGAATGCAGAAGATCTCATTGAAAGATACAAATAGAACCATTAAGTTATATATTGAAAAGTAAAGGATTCAAAAGATATGAAAGAAAATGTAGCCATATTGGGAGCCAGCCAAAAGAAGGATAGATATTCATATAAAGCATTTCAGATGCTTCTGGAATATGAACACCGGGTATTTCCGGTTCACCCCGTACTCAAAGAAATTGAGGGGCATACCGTCTATTCATCCATTAAAGATATTGAGGAAAAAATTGATACCCTCACAGTATATGTCAGTCCCAAATGGATCACTCCTCTGATCACCGAGATTGTCACACTGAATCCCGGTCGGGTTATCATGAATCCCGGTACAGAATCCGACTCTCTGAAAGAGGCTCTGGATCAGGCAGGGATTCCCTGGATGGAAGCCTGTACACTGGTCCTTCTCAGGACCAGTCAGTTTTCCTAAGGAATATCCGGGAGAGAAGCAAGGGCATCCTCAAGAATTCCAGCACTCAGAATCTCCGGGAGCAGCTTCGCATCCTCCCCGGGGAGAAAAAGAAGATACAAAGGGACTCCCGCTCTGTTATACCTGAATATCCATTCCATTGCGACAGGATGGCTCACCGTGAGGTCAGCTTTCATGGTGCGGATTCCTTTCTGTTTAAAAAGTGATTTTATCTTATCAGTTGACAGCACTGTTTTTTCATTGACTTTACAGGACGTGCACCATTCAGCAGAGAATGCCAGAAAGAGGGGAGTCCCCTCATCCCGAATCTCCTGAATAACTTCAGGATCAAAAGTTTCCCATTCCTTATTCTCCGGCTTCAAGCCAGTCCCCTCGGAGGATGTTCCGAAATTCAGAAGAAAGAATCCTGAAATGAAGATCATGAAGAGGGGGAGTATTCTGAATACATTTCTCCAAACTTTTTTGCGGCTTTGACGGCTGCTCCAGCCCCAGATCCAGGCAGCCACGGCGAGAATCAGCAGAAACCAGAGAACAGATCCAAAGTCAGATCCAATCTGCTTGATCAGAGTGGAGCTGAGATACACCACAGTTCCCATCATAAGGAAGGCCATGGATTCTCTGAACTTATCCATCCATTTTCCCGGCTTGGGGAGCAGCTTAAAAAAACCTGGAAAAAATCCCAGAATCAGGAAGGGGATAGAGAGGCCGAGACCGGTCAGTGTCATGATCAGAAAAATAATGATTCCAGGCTGTGAAAATGCAAATCCCATGGCTGTTCCCAAAAATGGAGCACTGCAGGGAGTGGCAACAAACACAGCAAATATCCCGGTAAAGAAGGAGCCGGTATATCCTTTTTTCCTGGAAAGGCTATCTGCCTTATTCATTCCTGTTGACGGGGGAATGAGAATAAAGACCTCAAATAAGGAGAGGGCAAAAAGAAAGATGACCCCTGTGAGAATGGTGAGAAACAGAGGACTCTGGAATTGGAACCCCCAACCCAGAAGTTTCCCCGACTGCTTCAGAATTACAATGACCAGTGTCAACACCCAGAAAGAGACAAGAATCCCAGCCGTGTAGAGCAATCCATGCTTAATTAAAACGGGTCGTTTTTCTCCACTCTGGCTGATAAGATTCATGGCTTTTACAGAAAGGAGGGGGAGGACGCAAGGCATAAGATTGAGCAGGAACCCGCCAAAGAGCGCCATAAGCAGGAAAATCCATAAAGAGGAGCCTGTGTCCTGTTTTATAGGATTCCCTGCGATATTCAGTGAAAAATTCACTTCCTGCGCGTCGGGGAAATAACAGATT
>NZ_JAQIBL010000153.1 GCF_027859075.1 Oceanispirochaeta sp.
ATTCAGGGCTTTGCTTGAAGGTTTATTGGAAAAATGAAATTACTAATAACCAGCAGCTTTCCGAAGAAGGGGAACGGGGCAGTGGCAGACAAAATTCAAGAATCCACAATAAAGCATAGCTGCTTCAACGATTGATTTGTGTCTGAATTTTTTCTCATGAACCACAACGAGTCTTCCGGAGACTGTTTTATTTCTTGAAGTGCTTGTCATTTGTTTAGTTTATTGATATTATACTTTTAACCATTCACTTGTGAGTGACTTGAAAACTGAAAAGTTATATACCTCATCCACTGAGGTTGAACTATATAGGTTTGTTTTGTTTTCCTACTTTGTAGCGTTTATATTTTATTTTTCATTTTACCTTTTGGTATGGATTGAAAATGGGAATATGATTGAGAATGTTAACAAATCAAACCACATGAGTCATTAGAATGATACGGTTTTTTACTTAGGTCATTATCCTTTTTAAGGAGAAACTCATTGCCTCTCTATGCTGGAGAGGTTTTTTTTCGCCCCCATCTTTTTACAGATTCAAAAACACACTAGATATCTCATCACCTACTGTAGTTTTAATTCATCTGACCCCGTAGGTGCATTTTTAAAACCGTGGTCACAAAGACTCTCACTATGCTTCTTCATATGATAAGGTAATTTGTGTCTCCCATTTATCGCATCCATAATTAATAAAAAATTCATTATAATGACATGTTTACTGATATCGTCCTATGATTTATGAGAGTAAAATTTCAAACAATAAATATGATTAGAAGGAATAATTTCTCCTGTAATTAAACATAGTGAAATATACTTGAGATAATCACTCCAAAGGATCATTCCATGAAGAAAAGCTTCCTGATACTGATGACAGCGCTATTAATATTTTCCTGCAGAGAAAAAGGTGATTCTTCAAAAGTCTCTGATCTTCCCGATGGGGAAGTTGTTGTCTCAAATCCTGCAGATTTTACAGGACTTATCTCCTCTTATACCGCAGGAATACTCAGCCGTGACAGTATGATTAAAGTTGTCCTGGCAAAGCCGCTGACTCATGATCTGTCTCACAATCAACTGCAGGATCTTTTTCAATTTGAACCGGCAGTGAAGGGTGTTACCAGCTTGAGTGAAAACGGAACTCTTCAATTTCAGCCGGAAGGTCCACTGAAGAGCAGCCAATATTATACAGTCCATTTAAAGCTGGGGCAGATCATGGCAGTCCCTGAAGATAAAAAGGAGTTCAGTTTTTCATTCTCCACCATTGTACAGGATATGGAAATTCTGATTGACAGGATTGATCCCGATGATTTAGAAACGTTGACCGTCATTGGCCGTATCAAAACAGCAGACAGGGCAGAAGATGATAATATTGAGAAAATCCTCACTTTTGACAGCGAGAATGTTTCTATCAGCTGGGAGCACGGCAGGGACAATCACAATTTTTCAATTGCAGGAATTCCCCGCAGTCAGGAAGCATCTATCTATAAGATTCAATGGTCCGGCAAAAGTATAGGAGTTGACCGGGAAGGTGAGGAAAAGATTGAGGTCCCGGCTTTGAATGTATTCAAATTTATGAGCTGGCAGAAAACAGTCCATCCTGACAAGACATTAGAACTGCATTTTTCCATGCCCCTTGATGCAGAGCAGGAAATCTCCGGCCTTGTGAGAATCGGAAATCAGGAGGTTCACAGCCTTAAAATTCAGGAGAACTGCATTATAATTTTTTATGAGAGACTGAGCATCAACAATGAAGAGCTGAATGTCAGTTCCTCTTTGAAGGATGATAAAGGAATTTCCCTGGGCCGGAATGTCGTCTTTAAAATTCCTGCTGCCCAGGAAAAGCCGATGGCTGAGTTTCTGACAAAGGGCGGCCTTCTTCCTGCGGGCGAGGGCTTCCTGATTCCCATGGAGGCTGTCTCTCTCAAAGCAGTTGATATCGAAATCATCCGAGTCTATGAAGATAATATGGTTCAGTTCCTCCAGGATAACAGTGATCTGAAAGGTGACTGGAATATGAACCGTGTAGGAAAGCCTGTTGCCTTTCGAACCGTCAGCCTCGAGGGCCGGGGGGTTGATAACCTTAATGTCAAAAACACATTTGAACTGGATCTTACATCCTGGGTTTCACCCGAGCCTGGTGCTCTTTATCAGCTTCGTTTATCTTTCAGACGTTCTCAATCTCTGTTCCCCTGTGAGGATGATCACAGTGAAGAGGATGATCTTCCTCTGAATAAGTCACAATGGGCGGGGCCCTCTTATAGCAGCATGTGGGATAATTATTACTATTCAGATTGGCAGAATCGGGATAATCCCTGTTCCAATACTTATTATGCCAGAAGAACCGATGAAGTCAGTTTTCTATCCTCCAGTCTGGGGGTCATTGCTAAAAAATCTGATGTCAGCGGTATGACCGTGTATGTTACCGATCTGAACAATGCAGGGCCGGTGGCTGGTGTAGATGTCGTTTTATATGATTTTCAGCAGCAGGGAATTGCCAGGGGGCTGAGTGACTCAGCCGGATATGTCTATCTGAACCCCGAAGGGGTTCCCTTTGCTCTTCAGGCATCCCGTGAGGGAATGAGCAGCTGGATGAGGGTTGATGATGGCTCCTCTCTTTCTGTAAGTGATTTTGAGATTGAAGGGGGCGATGTCAAAGAAGGTCTCAAAGGATTTATTTACGGTGAACGGGGTGTCTGGCGTCCCGGTGATGAAATCTATATGGGATTTATTCTTCAGGATGAACTTCATAAGCTCCCCGAAGATCATCCGGTTGTTTTTGAACTTCTTGATCCTGAAGGGAAGAGAGTTCAGAAAAAGATTTCCACAGCTTCCATAGCTGGAATGTACAGATTTCAGGTAAAAACTGATGATGAAGCACCAACCGGATTCTGGAGTGCCCGGGTGACAGTGGGCGGCAGTGTCTTCACAAAATCCATCAGGATTGAAACTGTTAAGCCCAATAGATTGAAGATCTCCCTGGACAGTATTGCAGATCCTCTTATTTCTGAGCTGACCCTGATTCCAATGGAAGTCCGGTGGCTCCATGGAGCCGTGGCAAGGAATATGAAAACAGAAACTGATATGGTCCTCAGTTCCAGAAAAACCAGTTTCACTGGATACTCCTCATTTGTGTTTGATGATCCCGGTAAGTCTTTCTACTCTTCTGGCGAAACTGTTTTTTCGGGCCGGATTGATGACCAGGGACGTACTGAAATACGTCTGCCCATTCCCTTTGAAGATAAGAGTCCTGGTTTTATGAATGTTGATCTCCAGACAAAAGTCTTTGAAGAGGGGGGAGATTTCAGTGTGACACGCCATGTGCTCGCCCTGTCCCCCTATGAAAGCTATGTCGGAATCAGAGCTCCCGCCGGTGATAAACAGAGGGGTATGCTTTTGACTGATGAAGATCATGAATTGGAGATTGTCAGCCTCAACAGAGACGGCAGTTTATCAGAGCGTAAGACTCTGGAAGTTGAAATGTATAAGCTGGACTGGAAATGGTGGTGGGACCGTTCGGAAGAAGATCTGGCCCGCTTTGTTTCCAGCAATTACCGTCAGGCTCTATCCCGGGGAAAAGTCACGTTGAATGCTGGAAAGGGCAGCTGGTCCTTCAG
>NZ_JAQIBL010000154.1 GCF_027859075.1 Oceanispirochaeta sp.
TTCTCCAGTATTTTAATTATGCCTATACGGCGGCTCCCAGCTCTGCTGACGAGTATGCGAAAAGCATCAGCACCATCAGTCATTATGACGGTGATGATACCTACATCGGGAAATATGTATTCGACACGACGAATCCCCTCCTGACAGAAATCGAGGTTCAGGATGCCTCAGACACTCCAAATGGCTCCTTTGAACTGGTCTACGATACCGACGGCAGGATTGCCTCCTTCAGCAGCTTCAACAGCTCCGGGACCAAACTATGGGATTATCAGTTTGGGTATGATTATTATGGCAATAGAGTCACTGAGACTCTTCAGGACAAGGAGGATCAACCCGATGTGGCTGACTTCTTCAGTGTAGAATCCTTCTTTGTAGATCTGAATCGTTATTTCCCCTGAAGGATTTAATTGATTATATTGCCCGAAGATCTCATCCGAGAACTATTGATCCACATCATCAAACCACTCCTCATCCCTGATGCTTTTACAATTTGAACAAATCGGCAAAAGACCTGTGAGAGTTTTGATGTCATCAAATGCCTCCCCATCCACTTTTCATATTTAATTCATGATAATCCCAACTTCTGCACATCATAAGATTCATTTTATCTGTTACTGTTACAGAGTGAATGGATATGTACATTTTGTGAAATCGGAGTATTCTTTACAAAGTGTCTGCCGAATTTTTGGATAATGAAGGATAGACAAAAAAGACAAGGAAATCCCAATGGATAATAAACGATTTGCCATCAATATTGATGATATTGAGGCGGCTCCTCATATCGGCAAAAAATTATCATTTTGACACAAAGACAGTAGTATAAGAGCAGGCATGAATAAACAAAGCATTTTAATATTAGATGATGAAGAAATAATCAGAGATCTATTAGAAGATTTACTGATTGAAAAATTCAATATAATGAAAACTGACTCTGGTTACAAAGCTCTTGAGATTTTGGATAATTATAAAATTGATCTAATACTTGTAGATATAAATATGCCCAGGATGAATGGACTTGAGTTCATAAACAAAGCTAGACAAATAGAACCAGATATTGCGTATATTATAATTTCCGGAAACAGGGATATTGATACTGCCATAGATGCTCTTCATTCGGGGGTGTGGGATTTTATTCAAAAACCTTTCAAGAATATCAATAATTTAAATAAAGTCATCCATGCCTCCCTGGAAAAAAGAAACCTGATACAGGAAAATCGCCGTTATAAAGAGAATCTTGAACAGATGGTCAAGATAAGAACCGGTGAGTTGGAAAAAAAGAATGAGGAACTCCTTCAGTCCAGAAATAGAATCATTGGGATTTTATCAAGAGCTGCCGAGTTTAAAGACTATGAAACTGGTCAGCACTTTATTAGAGTCTCTCAATACTCAGGAATCATTGCCTCAGGTTTAGAATTAAGCCAGTACAAGGTAGACTTAATACGTCATGCCGCTCCCGTTCATGATATCGGAAAAATCGGGATTCCAGAGAGTATTCTGTTAAAACAGGGGAAGTTGACAGATTCTGAATATAAAACAATGCAGAAGCACTGTGAATACGGAGAACAGATTCTAAAAAGTCGGTCTCTTGATAATCTTATCAGCCCTATGAACAATGTTCTCCATGGCGATTTCAACAATACAGATGACTTGCTGGCAACGGCCGCTTTAATAGCCAAATACCACCATGAACGGATCGATGGAAGCGGCTATCCTCTCGGTTTGACAGGAAAGCACATTCCCCTCGAAGCCAAGATTGTTGCTGTCTCTGATGTTTATGATGCCATAGGAAGCAACCGCTCCTATAAAAAAGCCTGGAGCGAAAGGGAGTGTCAGGAGCATATCATCAAAAACTCAGGAATCCATTTTGATCCGGATGTGGTGGATGCTTTCATTTCCAATATTGATCAAATTCAGGAAATAAAAAATACTCTCATGGATAGCCAGGAATTTCAAATGAAAATTATCTGATAATCAGACTCCTACCATCCCTCTACCATAAGCACGAATTGCCGCATTTATTAGAATTCATACTTTATTCATACAATGAACAAACTTTATTCATTCCATATATTGAAATTCATATATTATAGGACTCCTATAGGAGTTAAATATGATTAAAAAAAGAGTCACAAAAGCAAGACTATTATTATTAGCAGCTTTTGTCATATTTATCAGTTATGAAGCTTATATGCACCAGGTCAAAGGAGGAGGCCCTGACGGATCTCCCTCCATTCATGCACTATGCCCCTATGGAGGGCTCGAAAGCCTCTACTCAATGTTTCTGACAGGAGCACTGATCGATAAGATTTACGGGGGAACCATTGTCCTGTTTATAGTATCCATTCTGACTGCTCTTTTCTTTCGCAGAGGTTTTTGCAGCTGGATTTGTCCTCTCGGTGGAATGCAGGAATTTCTGGGACGCCTTGGCAGGAAAGTCATGGGGAAACAACTGAGGATGCCCCCTTCTGTTGATAAATATCTGAGATATCTTAAATATGGGGTCCTTGTTCTAACGGCTGTATTATCATGGAAAACAGCCTCCATGTGGGTGTCTCCCTATGATCCCTGGGCAGCCTTTGGTCATCTTAGTGAAGGATTCCCCTCTTTATGGAAAGAATTTGCCGTTGGATTTGTCATCTTGATAATTACATTTATCGGTTCGTTTCTCTACGACAGGTTCTTTTGTAAATACCTCTGCCCCATGGGAGGATTTTTGGCTTTCATTTCAAAAATCAGTCCCTTCAGTATTCAAAGAGATGATGATCTCTGCATAAACTGCAATCTGTGTACAAAGGTCTGTCCCATGAATATTGATGTTGCAAAGGTTGAAACAGCATCCACTCTGGAATGCATAAACTGCCAGGAATGTGTTGAAGTTTGCCCCAAAGAGGGAGCCTTAACCAATAGAGTCTCATTCAACAAAAAACTGAAACTGACCCCTGTTCTTGTTGGAGTCTCGGTCCTCATTATATATTTCGGGGGAATTGGAATTGCAAAAATGGTTGATCTATA
The DNA here is from genome assembly GCF_027859075.1 of Oceanispirochaeta sp. Lineage (NCBI taxonomy): Bacteria > Pseudomonadati > Spirochaetota > Spirochaetia > Spirochaetales > Spirochaetaceae > Oceanispirochaeta > Oceanispirochaeta sp. The sequence goes on from NZ_JAQIBL010000154.1 coordinate 3,013, forward strand.
TACACTTCTTCCCGGGCCGATTACTGAAGAAACCATAGTGACCGATGTGGATACTCTCAAAGGATATATGACTTTGTCTGAAATATCGACTTTGATGCACCTTCCTTTGGAAGAAGTATATTCCCGGATGTCCATTCCTGCAGAAGTTCCTGCGGAGACAGAAGCAAAACAACTTGAACAATATATCCCCGGCTTTGATTTTCATGAAGCAAGGAATGCTCTTCGAGATTAAAAGAAACCCTTCATAGCGGAGCCTCCGGTGGTGGGCTCTGCTTAAAAGTTTCCACTATTTTCATAAAACGTCGCCCATACTCAACATAGTTGGCGTATTTTAATTCCTCTTCTGATGAGACATCACTGTCATGATAGACAGATGCCATATGGGGCTCTATAGAAAACCCTCCATCATATCCCCTCTGAATCAGATCTGCCACGATTTCCCTCACCTTTCCTTCTCCATCTCCGGGAAAACACCAGTCGGAAGAGTTGAAAAGTTCTTCGTGCTGCATCTTCCTGAAGACTCCATCCTTGATGTGCACGTAGGCAACATGCTCTTTAATAGCCGTGTAAAATTGCAAGGCATCCTGCATATGATCAGAGTGTCCTTCCCGGTAATCCACAGAGTTCAGAGGATTTCCGGTGTCAAAGAGCAGTTTAAAATGGGGAGAATCAATCTCCTCGACCAGCCTGAGGGCATGTTCTGATGACATCCCTCCATAGTTGGCACAATTTTCATGCATATAATAGACTCCAGCCTCCTCGCAAAGACGGACCAGACCGCGTAATTTTTCAAAGATCCTCTGCTCCAGCTCGGGGGTGTACAAGGAGGCATCCCGGAAGCGGGTAAAACTCATGCCCCGGATCATGGTGCATCCCAATCTCTCCATACGGGGGAAGGCCCGTTTCAATTCATTCAGGCTCTTTTGATAATCCTCTTCAGACCGGGGATCCCGGCTCCAATTGGCCACAGTACTGCCGAAGCAATTGATGGAGATACCCTGGTCTTCCAGTTTTCCAGCAACCAGATCAAACTGATTATCAGGAAGGTCGTGAATATTCATGCCATCGATGTTGCGGGACTCGATGCGGGTCCATCCCAGTTCTTTCGTGGCACGAATCTGAGCATCCAGTCCAATGCCGGCTTCATCGGCAAATCCTGTATAATACATGTTTATTTCACTCCCATTTTTTTTAGATTTTGATAAGAGATTTCAAGGGATTGAAAGATGTCTCTGTTTTCTACAGGAACATCCTGCTCAACCACATACCATCGCACGCCGGTTTCAACACAGGCCTGAATGATCTCAGACCAATTCAGATTCCCCTCACCTACTTCGCAGAAACGGGGTTCCCGTCCCACTATCGTATAATCCTTAAAATGACAGACCGGCATGCGTCCACTCACTTTCCTGATCCATTCGGCCGGATTCTGTCCCCCTCTCTGGACCCAGTGAACGTCAATTTCGGCAAAAAAAGTAGTCTTGTCAGTTTCCGCATAAATTCGCTCAAGAAACAGACTGTCTCCGGATGGTGCAAATTCCATTTCATGGTTGTGATAACCGAAGCGGATACCCTGGTCAGCAAAACGCCGGCCATAACCATCCAGTTCAGCAATCAGTTTCCCCGCTGCGGCTGGTTCGACTGTAAATGCTTCGCCGGGGAAGCCCAGGGCGGTAAAATCACAGTCCCAGGTTTTCAATTTTTTGACAAGAGAGTTAAAATCATTTCTCAGGGCATCAAGGCCTTCATGAGAGGCACAGATATATAAACCGTGTTTATCCGTTATATCCTTGATCTTGTCCGGGCTTAAAGGCACTCCTGATATCTGTACGGCCTCATAACCGAACCCTCTAATCCGCTTGAGAGTGTTGTCCAGATCTTTCTCTGTCTGACAATACTCTCTCAAACTGTAAAGAGTCGCTGCAATTTTCGTATTCGGTTCGTTCAATTTGGTATTTCCTTTGCGGCGAATCTTCCGCCATTTATTTTTTATTTCAGAATGACTGGCTCATGTCTTCAGCAATGGTCTCTACCACGGTTTTTTTTAAAGTGGAACCTGCGATCAGTTCTTTTAACCTGAGTTCAAAAAGATCTTCATCCAGGGGCAGGGTCATCATCCTTTTTTCAAATCCGGAAAGCATGATGGCATTGTTTATGGCGATGGAATTAAGACCCTCTGCTGCAGGAGCAATGAGGTCTGCCTTGCCCATGATGGCATCACAGAAATTTTCGATGATCAGCTTGTGCTCTCCCCCTGATTCAGAGATGGGTATATCACAGGTCCAGCATTCTGGCTTATCAAAACCTCCCGGAGCCGTCTCCAGATGATCCAGAACAGAGATCCGGTTACGGTAGAAAGTCAAAGTGCTGCCTTCCCAGATCAGCTTTCCCTGCTCACCGACGATCTCCAAACGATTCGTACCGGGAGCTTCTCCGGTAGAGGTGATAAAATGCCCGACCATGCCATTGTCATATTCAAAATAGGCCGTCACTTCATCTTCTACTTCGATGTTGTGGTATTTCCCCAGGGAAAACATCCCCATGACACGATCCGGACAGCCTACAAACCACTGATACATATCCAGCTGATGGGGACATTGATTCATCAAAACACCACCGCCTTCTCCTTCCCAGGTGGCACGCCATCCTCCTGAATTATAATAAGCCTGTGTTCTATACCAGTCTGTTATGATCCAGCTTGTACGAAACAGTTTTCCCAACTCCCCGGCATCCAGGAGTTCTTTGATCTTTTTGGCAGGTCCACGGGTACGCTGTTGAAACATAGCAGAAAAGAGGAGGTCTTTTTTCACCTTTTTTCCCTCTTCCCAGGCTTTGATCATTTTATTGATATCCTTCACATGAACACCGACAGGTTTTTCAGTGAGCACATGTATACCCCGCTTAAAGGCTTCCAGAGAGATTGTGGTATGAGCGAAATGGGGAGTCGCGATAACCACAGCATCAAAACCACCCGCCTTAAAGAGCTCCTCTATAGAGTAATACGCCGGGCATCCATATTCTTCCGCCTTGCTGTCGGCGATACCCCGGTTTGTGTCACAAACAGCAGCCAGATCTGCTTTCTCCATATTGTATATGTCACGGCAGTGATTCCCGCCCATATTGCTCAGACCGATAACGGCCAATTTAACTATCATTTTAAACTCCTTTTTTCTCTCTGCGGTTACCGGCAAAGTTCAAACATATATCTGAGTATAAGGGCGATATATTCAGATTTGAATGGTGTTTTTAGGAAGAAACATGGACTTATTCTTACTATTTGGTGTAATTTTAGAAACGTTCCCACAAAAAGGAAAAAAGAATGAAAAGCGACCTGCCATTTTTTAAGTCCCTCCCCTACAGAAACATTATTCTGAACCTGACGGAACCTCCTTACCCCCAGCAGAACAATGACAACTGGAGCATACACAATATGACCATGAATGATTATGATCTATTTATCTGTGAACAGGGCCGGGCTTTGTTCACTCTGGCCGGGAAGGAATATGCATTATCACCAGGGAGGGCACTGCTTGTTCCTCCTCATTGCCTTGTAAGCGCCAGGAAAATCAGTCCCGAACCGGTCAAAATGGTGGCTCAGCATTTTATGCTCTACCTGTTTCACAAAACCGACTTTTTCAGCCATATCCGATACAGAAACATGATTGCCTTCTCAAACTGGCCGCTTATCAGTACCCTGCTGACAGAAATCCGCAGAATTATTGAGGAGGGTCAATCCAATTGGAGTCCCCTGGACACAAATCCTCTGTTCATGGTCATCCTCAATGCCTTTATCCAGGAGGCCTACGAATCTGAGGAGTTCAGGGAGGAGCGGAAGAGCTCCCTTGTTCTGGAAATGATCTCCCTCATTGAGAGAGAGTACAAAAACCCTCTCATCCTGGAAAAACTAATGGATCAGTCTAGTTTCGGATACAGCCATACAGCCAATACTTTTAAGGAATACACAGGATTGTCTTTAAAGGCCTTCATCATCGAAAGGCGCCTGGAAGCGGCCAAAGAGAGCCTTCTGAAAGGGAGGAGCGTGAAAGAGAGTGCCGAAGCCGCAGGATATGAGGATGAATTTTATTTTTCCAGGATCTTCAAAAAATACTCGGGGGCCACCGCCAGAGACTTCCGGAAAAGGATCTGAACCATCCCGGACTCAACTGGAGCCCGGGTAAAAAATGTTCAGAACCACTGATCCAGACTGTTGAAAGACTCTGAAGATCTTAATCGGTCAACTGAGCAGAGAGAGTCCTGTAATTCCTGATCATATCCTGAATCTGCACAGGAGTCGCCGAGCACAGACTCTTGTTGGCGGCAATTCCAGTCAGAATGGACTGAGCTCCCTGAATATGGTCGGCAGCGCAGCCGAAGGGATCATCCTCCACTCCCACAAAGATATCACGGAGCAATCTGTCATCACCACCGCCATGGCCGCCCTCACTTTCCGGGGGAAGTTCCACAGTATAGGGGGTCTCCCAATGAGGGCGGACGGTGATCGTCACTGATTCCTTCAATGCGAATTCCGATTTTTCTCTGACATCAACACGGTTAGGATCATCAGACCCGCCAGAAGTATAAGCCGATTCAACCACTTCAAACTCCAGTCGTCCTTTTGTGCCGTTGAAGGCAATCCTGTACCCTTCCCAGGGGGAATAGGCGGTCAGATGATAAGACATGACAGCCTTGTTGAAATACTTCACAATGACAGCCACATCGTCTTCGATTGAGATCCCCTGGCTGAAAACACTCACATCCCTCTGATATCCATCCACCGATTCAGCATCCAGATAAAGACCCTTCATCCTTTCATCAGTACTGAGATCCAATGCAAAAGGATCTGCCTGGCTGATACCTGTACTCCGGGCATAATAGTCTTTAATTCCCCGTTCTTCGGCATTTTCCTTGCCATAAAAAACAAGTCCGCCTTCTGCAAAAACCTGTTTAGGGCTGCTATCCAGCCACCAGTTCATAAGATCAAAATGGTGAGTAGACTTATGAACAAGAAGTCCTCCGGAGTTTTTCTTATCTCGATGCCACCTTCGGAAATAATCCGCACCATGCCGGGTATCCAGAAGCCACTCGAAGTGAACAGACTTGATCTCTCCCAGGGTTCCTTCCTGCAAGATTTCCTTGATCTTCATGTTACGGGGGGCATAACGGTAGTTGAAGGTGACCCTCAAATTCCGTCCTGTTTCTTCAATGGTTCTGAATATTTCTTCCGCCTTGTCACAATCGACGGTCATTGGTTTTTCCGAGATAACATCACAACCGGCTTGCATGGCCTGTACAATATACTGATGATGGGTTCTATCCATGGATGTCACAATGACGATGTCTGCCTTCTGCTCTGACAGCATTTTTGTAAAATCTTCAGGACCATAGCTGCTCACCGGAGTCGCGTTATACTGTTCACTCAAGTACTTATTTGTGTATTCCATTCTTTTTGTATTGCTGTCGCAAATCCCGGTCAATGTTCCATACTCTTTGAATTTACCGAATAGGGCATCAATATACATAAAGGCCCGGCTTCCTGTACCCACCAGGCAATATCTCTTATTTTTCATTGATTGAACTCCTCCAATAATTGATACTAAAAAATATAACAGATGCCCTAACAATGTTTCTTGACACTAAATTCACATTTTCTTGACATTTTCGCTCATTCCCAACAAAATCAGCTATGCTTCACTACTGCTCCTCTGGAACAAGGAATTATCATCTGAGACCCGTAAAGACCCATTTAAGACACTACTGGGAATTTCAGTTTTTTATAGGAGGCCGCAGCTGTCCTTCATTCCCCGGGAGCGGAAGATTCCCTGAAAATGAGAATAATTTCTGGATTTTAAGACCCGACTGTGCCCATGGATGGCATGAGACTGAAAACAAAGCCTGTGATGTAGCGGTCTTTCATTTTTCAGAAGTGCCTGAAACTCTGGGCAGACTCTTTAACAGCAATGCGGCACTGGCAGTCACCCTCCCTCAGAAACTACTGGATGAAGCCCATGATCTGGCACGCCATCATGGGTCTGAAGTCTTAAATCCCGATGCACTTAGCCCGGTCCGGTACAGACTCTGCCTGGACAGGCTCAGCCTTATATTTCTGGAAGAGATGAACCGTCAGAGAGAAATATCCAATCCCTCGAGAGAGAAAATGATCTGTGATGCTGCGATTGCCTGGATGTGCTCCCACATGGAGGAAGGACCGAAAATTCAGGAGCTTGCCGAAAAAATGGGGTACAACATCAGTCACCTGCGGCGTATATTTCAGGAAATTACAGGAGAATCGCCGCACAAAGAACTGACGATCAGAAGAATGATCCGTGCAGCAGAACTACTCAAATCAGGAACAAATACGGTCATTGATATTTCCATGGCCTGTGGCTACCACTCCCACAGTGCATTTACCAGGGCTTTCAAGGGATATTACGGTGTTTCACCCTCTGAATTCAGGAAACAGGAAAAGACCCTTGCCTAAATCTGGGGATCAGGAAAATATTCGTTTGATTGATACTGGTCAGCATACTCTTTGGGAGTCACACCCATGATGGACTTGAATTGAGTCGAAAAATATTGCATAGTCCTGCTGCATCACATCGGGAAGCATTCCGCCGGCAGCCATGGTTGTGACTTTGGTCCAGTAATCTCCCCAGCCGGCAAATTCATAAGTCATCACAACATTGGGGTTTTTCTCCATGTAGAGATCAATCGTCTGAATCGTTCTGTTGTGGCGATTTTGAGAACCCCACCAGATCATGGACAATTCTTCCATTTTCGTATCAGATTTTTCACTTTGACCTGCTGCAAACAGGGGCAATGTGATTAAGACAGCCAGGAACAAGAATAACAGTTTCTTCACGTAATTCTCCTTTTACTTTAGAAAGTTGATTTACTATATTATCCATGTCATATTTCGCTATTGAGAATTGAATAATTCGATGATTTCTTTAATTAATCCGACTTTACCTGAAAAAATGGAGCGAATTCAGCTATTGGAGACAGCACTGTCGCCTTTTTTCTTTAAGGCTTCTGAAATTGTATGGCTGAGTACATGTCCTTCAATGGGTTTCTGAAGGTATCCATATACACCCAAGTCAAGGAGATCCTTTGAATTCTCATTTGAATAACCTGAAATTATGAGGGCACACACATCGGGATCAATCTCTTTCATAGCAATGAAGGTCTCCCGCCCATTCATCTCGGGCATGATCATATCCAGAATGACAAGATCAATATTCTTATATTCACGGGAGAAAAGGTCCAAACCCTGCCTGCCATCTTCAGCAAGGAGAACCTCATATCCCAAATCGCTCAGGAGAGTTTTATAAACCATTCGTATAACAGATTCATCATCTACAATAAGAATACATCCTTTTCCCGGGGTCATTGAAGAATCCTGAGAACGACTCTCCGGCTGATCCTCTATAAGGGGGAGGTAGAGTTTGAA
>NZ_JAQIBL010000155.1 GCF_027859075.1 Oceanispirochaeta sp.
AATGCCACCTATGTCGGTTTTACCGGAACCCCCGTTGACGCCACACTCGATGTCTTTGGTAGTGAACAAGATTCAAGGCGTTGATTTTTCCAAAAAGTTTAAAGCCATTGTGGATAAATACAATGAGCGCAAAGAGGATGATACCTTAAGAAGTGAAGTCATGGATGACTTTGCCGATGAAATTATTGGCCTATATAATGCCATGAGGAAAGAGAAAGAGTCCTATGCTGATCTTGGTATTGATTTCGAAGAAAAGGCTTTTTACGATATTCTCAAAGCACTCGCTCATAAGTATGACTTTAATTACCCCGAAGATAAGCTCCTTGCGCTTGCCGGGAAGGTGAAAATAGTCGTGGATGATAAGGCTAAATATACCGACTGGAGCCAGAGGGATGATATTAAGGCGGAGTTGAAGGCTGATCTGATTATTCTGCTCGCTGAAAATGATTATCCACCTGTAGACCGTGATGAAGTGTACAAAGAGATATTTGAACAGGCCGAGAATTTTAAGCGGAATCAGGGTGTGATCTAATTCAATATGCTTCATTCAATGAACTGACCGAAATAAATTCCGGATTGATTGTGTCATTGTCAACAACGGTAAAAAAATGTTAACAAAATGACTGAAATGTTTTAAATGATTGTTGTTACCAGTTGGTACTTGAATTCGTATCTTTTTAGCTTCAAGTATACTTTTATAGATATAACCCCCTCCCTCTGGGAGGAAATCAAAGGAGTCCTTATTATGTTTACTCTTCCCATTAAAGGCAGTGATGCAGTTTATACGGTCAATCCTTCTAAAATCATCTGTGTGGGCCGCAATTATCTGGAACATGTGAAAGAAGGCGCTCTGATTCATGGAGTAGGTGAAGTGATAGAGGTTCCATCTGAGCCCATACTTTTCCCCAAATTCCCCAATACACTTCTGCCTCCCGATGGGGATATTGAGCTGCCCCTGATTATCGGGGACTATGATTTTGAAGCCCGGACAGATTATGAGGGGGAGCTGGCTATAATCATCGGCAAAGACTGCAAACATGTGGCCGAAGAGGAGGCCTATTCTGTGATTTACGGCTTTACCTGTCTATTGGATATCAGTCAGAGGAATATTCAGAACGGAGACCGCTCGGGCTGGTTTCGGGGCAAGTCTTTTGATACCTTTGCCCCCCTGGGGCCTGTTGTTGTTCCGATAGATCAGATGGAAGATCCCCAGTCTCTGAGTCTTGAAACAAGACTGAACGGCCGGGTTGTCCAGCAGGGGAATACGGAGCAGATGATTTTTCCTCTTAAAACTCTGATTGCCTATATTTCCAGAAACTTCAGCCTCAAGACGGGGGATATTATTGCCACAGGGACTCCCAGTGGTGTGGGGCCCCTTAAAGAGGGTGACACCATTGAGGTGGAGATTGAGAAGATCGGGTGTTTGAAGAATCAGGTGGTACAGGAGAGTCTGTAGAGGCTACAGCTTCAGGCAGTCCAGGTCTCAACGGTGGATCATGGGCCACTCGGATTCAGGCAGAGCATCCTGAATAATGTATATTATTACCCCCTCAGTTTTAAAAAATAATATAGAATATCCTTATGAAAACATTAGATATTGATACAGAAAGTTGTACACAATGTACCCTCTGCATAAAAGAGTGCCCCTCTCGGGCACTCAAACAAAATTCTGAAGGATTTCCTGAGTTTATAAAGGAGAGCTGCCTGAAATGTCAGCACTGCCTGGCCATCTGCCCTGAAGGATCCCTTTCCATCTATGGATATAAACCGGAAGATAGTCAGGTACTATCTAAAGAGTCATTACCAGATCTTAATCAGATAGAATTATTGATGAAAGGGCGACGGTCCACCCGCTTTTATAAGGACGCTGAGATTCCCCGTGATGAGATCGCAAGGTTGCTGGACATAGCCTACCATGCCCCTACGGGTAAAAATAACCAAACTATCAGCTTCCGTGTTGTATATACCCGCCGACAAATGACTGTTTTCAGGGAGTCCTTTTACAATATTCTTGAACAGGCCATTGAAAAAGGGATGATGAGCGAGGAGAGCCGTTTTTTAACTGCTCTAGTGAAGGCTTACCGGGAGAAAAACAATGATGTCTTCTTCCGAAATGCACCCCATTTATTAGTGGCTGTCGGCAGTGAAGAGGCAGCCATTGTCCATACGGATGCCATAATTGCATCTTCCTATTTTGAACTGGCAACGGCAGCTGCCGGGTATGGTGCCTTGTGGAATGGATATATCAGTCATGCCATCAATACTGTCCCGGCACTAAAAGAACTCCTGAAGCTCAAAAAGCATGAAGTATTCTCTTATGCCCTCTGTTTTGGTATACCCGATGTGTCTTTTAAACGTACCGTGCAGCGGGGAACCGTGGTAGTGGAGGTCTTGTAAGGGCAGCGGCAGCCCAGTTCATTAGATGTTCCCCATCAGTTCAGATTCAAAGAATCCTTAATTTCCAGCAACTTTTTGTATGTATCGGCTTCTACTTCTTCGAAAACTTCTATTCCCGAGCTTTCAAGGGCCGATCTTCCTTCAATGCTTTTGTTGAGCGACAAAAGTGTTTCTTTCAATGTCTCTATTACAGAAGGCTCAAGGTTTTTATTGGCGATAAAAGGACCAAGAGGAAAAGGTTCTGAAGTCTTAAAAACAGTAAGCGCGGATTTAACGGCTTCCGGTTGATCATTGAATATGAATGATGCGGAAACCCCTGCGTCGGCGGTCCGATTCAAAACGGAGAGTATGAGTGAATCCTGTTTTGAAATGATAATGGTTTTTTCGAAATCAGAATCGGAATATATTCCCTGTTTTTTAAAAATGTAATGGGGAATGAGATAGGAGCTTGTTGAGTAAGGATCACCCAGAGCAATGACTTTCCCTTTAAGACCCTCTATGTTATTTATACCGCTGTCTTTCCTGGCAAAAAAATAGGTTCTGTATTCACGTGAATTTTCAATCCTTCTTGCGGCAATGAGAATAACAGAATCATAAGGCAGTATCCTCAGATAGGAATACGCGTTAATGATACCAAAATCGATTTCCTGATTGATATAAGCCTTCTGCATCTCTGAAAAAGTCTTTTTACTGACAAATTCTATATCTGCATTCAGCGCTTCTGAAATGATATTCATAATGGGTTTCATCCGTCCTATTAATAGTTCCGGATTTTGACTTGAGGAGTAACCGAGTCTGTATGTTGGTCTGGTCTCTGATACCACAGGCTGAGAGAGTAGAATTAATAAAATGAAAGTTGTGATAAAACGAAGCAGCCCCCTATTTAATTTTTTCATAATTCTTCTTGCACCATCCGTCCCTGTAGATTTAAAAATTCCTTCATAGCATTAATAGATGAGAAGAAGTTTTTAGCAATATAGGCTATGTGATTGTTGATCTTTGAAAAATATGAAATAAGATCAAGGTGAACCGAAGATGTTGCAATGGACTCAGCCTTTCCTATAGATAAACTGAAAAACTTTCAGCAGCTCTGGTTTATAAGCATTACCCCGTATGGTCGGGATATAGAACCCCGGGTTCCCTCTTATTCTGGAGTGATCGAGTGTACTGGGAAATTGAGTGCCCTGATGGGGAA
>NZ_JAQIBL010000156.1 GCF_027859075.1 Oceanispirochaeta sp.
AATCAGAAGATATTAAAAAATCAATTATTGAAGATTTAAAAGCTATTCGCGAACGAGATCCGGCTTCAAGAAATTATTTAAATCCATTTTTAAACTATAAAGGTTTTCATGCTTTAGAATCTTACCGTGTTACGCATTATTTATGGATAAATAACCAAATTAATATTGCTTTAATATTACAAAGTTTGATATCTCAAAAATTTGGAGTAGATATTCATCCTGGTGCAATAATTGGTAATAGACTTTTTATAGATCATGCAACAAGTATAGTAATTGGCGAAACAACAGTTGTTGGTAATGATGTATCCATGCTTCATGAAGTAACTTTGGGTGGCACTGGAAAAGAAACAGGAGATCGTCATCCAAAAATAGGAAATGGAGTTTTAATAGGAGCAGGAGCTAAAATATTAGGAAATATTATAGTCGGAGATGGTGTTAAAATTGGTGCTGGAAGTGTAGTTTTATCAGATGTGAAGCCGCATACTACAGTTGTCGGAATACCAGCAAAAGTTGTTGGAAAACCAAAAACAAATTCGCCTTCACTCGAAATGGATCAAGGTTTTGAAAATTAGAAAAAAATGCCTAACAACTAGTTCCACTTGACATTTCCTGTTGTCACAATTTTTGCCAATCGCTACGCTCAACAAAAATTACGCCAAGCCCTTCGGGCCGGAAAAGCAAGTTAACTAAATGTTGATACTGTAGAAGAAGCCAACTTTTCTACAGATCTCCTGGATTCAATGATAAAATTCTGAAAACGGAGGTTCATCTTATGGCGAGATACAAAGAGTATTCTCATGATCAGACTATGATGATTCCTGTGACCCCGAACTTTAGAAGTAATGGTGGACGATATGCCGGAAAAGGCTATGAGGGTCATGTGGAATACTGCATGAACTGCAGGCTCCGTTCCAAATGTATCCGCCTTGAACATACGAAGGTCAGGCAGGTTGCTATCCTCAAAGAAGTGACAGACAAGGATGGGCGGAATCCGGTGGAAGAGATGAAAAACAAGATTGATACCCCATACGGAAGAGCCATCTATTCTCACCGCATGAGCACGGTGGAACCGGTGTTCGGACACATCGCCGGAATAAAGAAACTCAACCGTTTCACCTTGCGTGGCAGAGAGAAGGTCAGTACTCAGTGGCTTCTGTATTGTATGGTTCATAATATCGGAAAAATACAGAGGTATTATGCCTGAGTCTTTTTCCTTGGGCTCATTTTAGAAAAACAAAAGCAGGGGTGAAATTACATGTCAAATTAAATCATTCTGGTTATATCCTGTCAGCCTTTGAAGAGTTTTAAGGAATAGACTTCCAGTCTTAAAGATTGAATCTATGGTGAAGCTATCTTTGTATAAGATAGCTTCAGCTTATTATAAGTCCAACTTTGTTGTGCATTCCTGGGCATCTATTGCTTTCGGTAAAAAGAGATTTGGAATCTATTTTTCCTTTTCTACCGCTTTCTTGTCGTCTGCATCATTCTCTTCTGATGTAGATTCTTCCATACCGTCTTTAAATTCCTTTTTGGCCTTTCCGAGGCTGCGGGCAAATTTGGGAATGGCAGAAGCTCCGAATAGGAGTACCACGACTCCACCGACAACCATTATTTCTGTTGATCCTAACATAATTATAACTCCTTTTTCTCATCCGGTTCTTTTTCGGATGGAATGCTTGTATTTACTGTCTCTGATAAAGCGCGGTCAAAGTTAGCGACCTCGCTCTTCATTCTTGCATTGATAGCCCGGATCTCTTTCATTTCTTCGTCGATTCCGAACTCCTTTTCCATACCTATGAGTTCTTTTTTCACCATAGTGTAATAATAATAGATTTTTGCCCAGATTTTACCCATCTTCCGCATAATGACGGGCAGTTCCTGCGGGCGTATGAATAATACTATAAGTGCTGTGATAACCAGTATCTCCTGAAAGCCAAGTCCATTCATTTTTCTAAAGATTCTCCTTCACCAAAATGAAATATTTTCGCAATGAAAATTGCGCAGAAATAAAGAAAAATCAGTGGTATTGAAATAATACACTGGGAAATAAAGTCCGGGGGTGTGATTAGTGCTGAAACAAAAAAGACAAGAACGATGACAAAGCGGCTTGCTTTGAAAAGAGATTTCCGAGAAACAATGTTCAGAACAAGAAAGACTTCCAGTAGTATGGGAAATTGAAAACTCAGCATTATCATCAGAATAAAACGAAAGATATAGATCACATTTCGCTGGTAGTTCAGGAGAAAACCTACCTTCTCAGGGAGGAAACCACTGCTGGTAAAAAACTTTATCGTTAAGGGCAGGATGTAGAAATACCCATAATAAAAGCCGACAAGAACTAAGATAGCACCGCAGACCAAAGCAGCGAATAGTACATTTTTTTCTTTTTTCTTAAGAGCTGGAAGGGTAAAACGTACCAACATGAAAATAATAAGCGGGGCTGACAGAGTAAGTCCTGCCATTATTGAAATCTTGAGTTTGGTGATGAAACCCTCGAACAGAAAGTTGACAAAAAGGGTATCTGATGATTCCAGGTTTTCCATAACACTGAAAGGTTTATACAGAAACTCTATAATGGGATCGAAAAAATAAAAACTGATACCGCTGCCTATTGTCAGAGCAATGATTGTGACAATAAATACGGTACGAAGTTCTTTTATGTGAGTCAATATTGGTTGCGTATTAAGCATATCCGGGTCTTTTTTTCTTCTTTTTTTCTTCATTCAGTCTCTCGTGCAGGCAGTATATAAAATAGGGGCCTTTGATTCAATTCTGCCAATTATAGTTGTTTCAGTTCTCCCGGCAATGGCACATGCTCTGTTAGTTGCTATACTTCTGCTGACAAGTAGAGACAGACGGCATGCTGCGGCCTTTTCGGCAATTTCGGAGTTGATCCTTCCCGATGAAAAATAGATCAGTCTGGACAGATCTATCCCTTGATTCAGGGCCGCTCCGATAGCTTTGTCAAATGCATTATGCCTACCTACATCCTCATATAGAACGACAATATTCAAGCCGTCAGACAGGGCTGCACAGTGGATGCCTCCATGGTGGCGGTACTTTTCAGCAAGGTTTTGAATCTGGCCGGCAAGGTTTTGAAGAAAAGTCAAAGAGGGGTTATGAAAAGGTTCAGAGGGGGGTGCCTCCATGGCATCCTCTTTTTTTAGTTCCACTTTAATCTCATTTCTACATATCTCAATCTGAGATATCTGTCTCAGTGAACTGATCAGACCTCTGCAGTAAAGATGGCCGATCGTCAGTTCCTCCAGGGCTTCCGGAGTGCAGAGAAAGGTCTGAATCAGTCTATTCCCGATGTAAAGAGTTATTTCGTCTTCTTCAACCTGGGGCAGAGTCAATTCTGGAAATCCATCTTTAATCATTACTGAGACTCCAGACTTTCGACGGATTCCCATTCAGCCAGGTATTCCGCTCTTGATTTGTTCATATAACGTTGAGAGTACAGATATATGTCACCATTTGAGGCCTTAGCAAGGCAAATATCTTTGAAATTAGAAACATCAGAAACAAGGATATGGATGGTATCCTGAAGTTTCTCAGCCTCAATATTATAGGGTGAACTCAGAAACATCTCGCTGATGCAGGGGCGAGGGTAGAGCCTGGATTCTTTTCGCACAGTTTCGGCAATTGTTTTAAGGCTGTCTCCTTCGGCAGCAAAATTCAATGCCTCTCCATATGAATGGCTCATTAGGGATGAATCAAAACAACGCAGACGTTCTTTTCCTGATAAAACGCTAAGAGCTGTATCTTCCTCAGCGTTCAGAATATTCAGGGTTTCTCGAATTGCGGAATTTGATATTTCTATTTCATCTGAAACTTTTTCTATACAGAGAGTCGTCAGTTCCAGATCGTCGATAAGACGGGATTCCCCCGAGGCGGCTTGCACCGCCTCCAGAAGAATCCCTTTTACAGATTCATTCATAAAAATCAGGCTTTAGATAAGCCCATGGGTCTCCAGTTGATCGGCTACATCAGCCATCTTCAAGTCTTCCAGAGTCGCTCTGGTGGGGATTCCAGTTTTTTCATCCCAACCCATCTCTTTGTAGAAGTAGGTCAAAGCCTGGTTAAAGTCGTCCTTATCCAGTTTGATGGTTCCTTCGTCAAAAGCTTTCTTATCAGGATCCATTGAATACTGCCAGCCTGTAAGTTGGTCATGATCATCCCGCAGGTTTTTGGAGTTCATCTGCTTGGCTGTCAGTGCCCGGTGCAGAGTGAATGTCCTTTCGGCATACTTGTCCAGGGTTTCCTCATTGACTTCAAATCCGGTAGCCATACTGAAAAACTTGGCTTCCAGACCGGTGTCTCCCCGGTAGTTTCTCTCTTTCAGGGGAGAAACCGTCATGGGCCATATCCAGTTACACAGGGTTAAGGAATCGTGCAGTACGTTCCGTACGATACTCCATTTGGTAAATCTGGCTTTTGCTTCGTTTGCAGGAGTATAGAAGGCCGGCTGATCTATGGCACCTTCGCCCCAATGTTCTGCTGCTATTTCCTGCTGCAGTTCGATGGGAAGGCCGCTTCCTAACAGGTTCATGTGTGTGTGACACTGGGCATCTCTATTATACATGGAGGAAATAACAGCACCAACAACACCGTTGGATTCGCTACTGTGGTGTACTGGATAACCAATTTTAGTCCAGAGTTTATTCTTATGTTCTGTCCAGTACTCTTCCGGAAGATTCCATTTTTCTGCCAGAGCATAGGCCCCTTCACCCAGAGTTGCAAGTTCTCCTATCTTATTAGCTATACGATAATAGAAGTCACCAAAGAAGCTGGGATCTCCCGCTTCCATCTTTTCCAACCCTAGGCTGGCATATTCATCTGCAGGAAGGGCGGCTTTCAGGTAACCATGTTTTAGAGTCCATTGAAAGTCCCGGCCGATCTGTCCATAGTTACACCAAACACCATAGTCATCCGCAAATTGGGCCCCAGTTGTCCGTCCGATAACGATGGCCTCGTCTTTTGTTTTTCCCTCGATAACATAGTGCCCATTCATAATGTAGTTGGGAGAGAAATATCCCATACATGTATTAGATACATAGGGGCTTACACCATATTTTTTAATTTCGGGTACGTTCAGATGGGAGTGACAACGAACCGGGCAGGAGGCACATCCACCCATACGAACGGTATACTGTTCAGCGGCGGGACCGAGGTCCTTGATGGCCTTCATGGTACGGTAACCGATCTTATTCGGAAGATTGGGGGGGCATTCTCCTGTTTCAATAGGATACTCTGCAGCGCCCCACATCAGGCCTTTTCGGGCCGTCCAGCGACTTCCCGGATGATGGTATTCCGCCCAGGGCTGGGGGGTGGAGGGGACAACATGCTGGTTATTCGCTCCCACTAAAGCAAATGTTTCAGTGTTAAGTTCATGCCACTTCATTTTATCACCGGCAATCTTTACCGATCCAGTTCCCTGAATACCGATAGCCTTAAGCATTTTAGATCCCATGACTCCGCCGTGACCACCAGCTGAGTGGCTGGATCCGGTTCGGATTACCGAGAGGTTCACCTGATTTTCACCAGCCTGTCCGATAGCAGCTACCTGAGAATCTTTTCCCATAAGAGCAGTTACTTCTTTTATTGTATCGAATGTGCCGTGTCCCCAGAGGAGTGACGCATCTTCCAGTGTTACATCCTGGTCAGAAATCCTGAGCCAAACCGGTTTTTCTGATTTTCCCTGAACAATGATCGCATCATATCCGGCATATTTCATTTCTACAGCAAAATGACCACCCATATGGCTGTCACTGACGCCGTGAAAAGGGTTCGATGCTTGCAGACTGGTAATATTAGTCCGTCCGCTGGACATTGCACCGGTACCCGTCAGGGGGCCGACACCGAAAATGATTCTGTTCTCTTCGGCAAAAGGATGAGTTCTGGCAGGGACTTCGTCCCACATAACTCTATAACCGATTCCCATACCGCCGACGTAATAAGTGTATTTTTCCGTGGATTCACGGGTGATTGATCCTGTACTCAGGTCTACACGAAGGATAGTTCCTGACCATCCGCCTTTAATTGCCATATATTCCTCCTACCTATGCCTGAAAGTGTTCTTTGTATTTCTGAAGTGCATCTGCCCAGGTCACATATGAAAGAGCTCCGGTAGGGCAGGCCTTTACACAGGCTGTATAGCCATGGCAAAGTATACATTTTGTAGATTTATTGGTTTCCGGGTCCAGTGTGGGGATTCCCCAGGGACAGGCGCGGGTACAGGTCCCGCATCCGACGCACTTTTCAGGATCCACTTCCCGGGCTCCGCTTGCTTCCTGCTGAAATATGGCACCCTGAGGACAGGCTAGTGCACAGGCAGGGTGTTCACACTGACGACAGGTATCGGCAGTCATTGTGAAATTTCCCATTTCTCCATCACCGTTAGCCCAGTCGCCACGGACACCGTTAGAACCATAGGCCAGATTCTGGCTTACTTTGATTCTTGCGGTTACCTGACTTGCTTTACCATCGTTGCCGACAGAACAAGTCGATTCACATATAAGACAGCCGGTACAGCGGGCTGATTCGTGAATGATCATACCATCTGCAGTTTCCCATACTTTGATATCTTTGGATTTACAACCCGGCAATAAAAAGGATGCAGCAGCTACACCGATAGTACCTAGACCTGTAAACTTGAGAAAATCGCGGCGGGTAATTGTCGTTTCTAGAATAGTTTTTTCTTTTACGGACACAATAACTCCTTCCTTGTTTGTAGTCTTCTTTTCAAACACGGGAGGCAGCCACCGTTTCCAGGGTACCCAATGTTCAGAACCCATAGGCGAAGAGATGGCCCTTAGGAAATTCTGAATCGAAGCTAGATTTGGGTATTATATGTGTGTTTTATGGATTTGTGAAGCCTCAATCGATAAAAACATACTTATTTCCTCAGATATTTCAGGCATTTAAAGGATTTCATCTCAGTGCCCTTCTCCCTTAAGCATTTTCTGACTGTGTTTCAGTATGGGGATTACAACTTTCGTGCAAAGTTGAACTGCCTTAATAGAGCCGGGGAAATTGATGATAATGGTATTACCCTTAAGCCCGGAATATCCACGGCTCAGCATGGCATTGGGAGTTTCTTTATATGATTCGATCCTGAGTATTTCTGATATACCAGGTCACACCTGTCCAAGATAATCTGAAGGGGGTTTTATAAAAGCCGAAATCCAATTATTGTTAAGTCAACTAAAACAATACATTAAAAGGAAATCGGCTATGAGTCACCAGAATACAACTTTTCAGCAACTTCTTCAATTAATAAAGAGACATGATTTTGAAAAATGGGTTAAGAAGCACCGCGGAGAGGCCTACACCAAAGGATTCAGTTGCTGGAGCCAGTTTACTGCAATGCTATTTGGGCAGTTAGGTTCACAAAAAGGTTTGAGGGGAATTGAGTCAGGCTTATCCATGAATAAAAACAATTTTTATCATCTAGGAATAGGCGCGGTAAAACGCTCAACGCTCTCATATGCTAATAATAACAGGCCACATGAAATCTATCAGGATTTATTTTATTCCTTACTTGGGAGACTGCATAACAAAAAGAAGAAACATAAATTTAA
This sequence comes from Oceanispirochaeta sp., assembly GCF_027859075.1. Taxonomy (NCBI): domain Bacteria; kingdom Pseudomonadati; phylum Spirochaetota; class Spirochaetia; order Spirochaetales; family Spirochaetaceae; genus Oceanispirochaeta; species Oceanispirochaeta sp. Next base: position 7,584 of record NZ_JAQIBL010000156.1, read on the forward strand.
ATTCAAAAACCCTCTCTACAGTATTGATGCATCAACCATTGATCTTTGCCTGAATATATTTCCATGGGCTAAATTCAGACAGAATAAAGGAGGGATTAAGTTGCATGTCAAACTGGATCATTCCGGTTATATCCCGTCCTTTGTCTCTGTTACAGATGCCAAAGGACATGAGATGAATGCTATACGTGAAATACCAAAGAAAAAAGGAGACATTTTTGCTTTTGATAGAGACTATAACGATTACAAAGAGTTTTCAAAGTATTGTAAGGAAGGGATTTACTTTGTTACAAGGATAAAACGGAATGCAGTATATCAGGTGTTAAAAGAATGCGATGTTAGTAAATATGAGAATATTGGATTTGATAAATACATCAAGATGACCGGAATAAAAACAGGGAAGGAGTGCACTCAGAGATTGTGAATCGTGGAAAGCTTTGATCCTGATACAGACAATACCATAGTACTTTTGACAAATCATTTTTCCTGGTCTCCTGAAACAATTGCTGGGATTTATAAAGATCGCTGGCAGATTGAAATATTTTTTAAAACCATCAAACAGAACCTAAAAATTAAAAGTTTCTTTGGAACCAGCAGGAATGCTGTATTAACACAAATATGGATATCCATGATTTCATTTCTTCTTTTAAAATATCTTTCAAATTCATTGACTCAAGTGTGGACTGTGGGCTCCCTGATGTCGGTGATTCCAATTCTATTATTCCTGAGGAAAGACATATGGCTGTGGTTGAACAAGCCAAAACCTGGGACAGAATCAATCTTTTTTTCAAGTGGTCAAATGGGGCTGTTTTTATGAGGC
>NZ_JAQIBL010000157.1 GCF_027859075.1 Oceanispirochaeta sp.
TATACATTTTAAGCCTGCCGGAACAATCCTTTTTGGCCGTGCCATGACGGCACAGCTGGCTTCAGAGCTGATCCATCTGCAGGTTCAAAAACCTGTGGTTCTCACCGATTCTGAAAATATGAAGAAAGCCGCCCGGGCTGCGCGGAATATGGCCCCGGGCTTTGTCTCTTCCTTGATTGTGACAAGCTTTCTTCCTCCGGAGGATGCGGACTTTCTTATTCTGGCCGGGGGGAAATCTCTGGCTCTGAAGTATGCCTCCGACCCTCGACCTAAGGCCTTGGTTCCACTGGAGAACTCCCACCTGGCCGGTCTGGATGAACCTGTTACAGAATTCCTTGTGATAGACAGCCTCTTTATCAAAGACAATGATGTGTTGGAACGGTTTTTCAGAACCTATGCCTCGGCAGTCACGTCCGGGCTGGCCGGCATGCCCGGGAAGATCCGCTTGCCCCGGGCCTTCTCCTACAGCAGCCGGACATCCCTCTACAGCGGTCATGACTCTCTGGAAGAACTGCCCGGACTGCTCCGGAAAAAAGGAGTCTCCCGGCCCTTGATCCTGACTGATAAAGGGATTGTGGCCGTGGGTCTGCTGGACAGGGTCACAGCCCTGATGGGTGAGACCGAATATGACGTTTATGACGACATACCTCCCGATTCAAGCCTGCGGGTCGTCAATGAGATCTCTGCTCTATATACAAAACAGAATCATGACGGTCTGATCGCCCTGGGGGGCGGTTCGGTTCTGGACACGGGGAAGGGTGTGTATATGAATGTTTCTCTGGGGGTGCAGGATCTGAGCGAATGGGCCGGTTCCGGCCGTATTCCCCGGATGTATACTCCCTTTATCACCATCCCGACGACCTCCGGGACAGGGTCTGAAATGACGAAAGTGGCAGTCATCGCCGATGATGCCCGGGCTCGGAAAATCCTTTATGTCTCGGTCCATCTGCAGCCGGATTATGCCATCCTGGACAGCAGTCTTACAGCATCACTGCCGCCCTTTCTGACCTCCATCACCGGGATGGATGCCCTCTCTCATGCGGTCGAGGCCTTTACATGCCTTGGAAAGAACCCTATGAGCGACCAGATGGCCTGGAGGGCGATCGAAATGATCCGGGATCATCTTATTCCGGCGGTTGAAGAACCCCTGAACAGGGAACACAGGCTGCAGCTGGCCCTTGCCTCCTCCCTGGCAGGACAGGCCTTCTCCAATTCTATGGTGGGTATGGTGCATACTATCGGACACTCTGTGGGGGCTCACTGTCATGTGCCTCACGGCAGCTGTATGTCTATCCTTCTGCCCCATGCCCTGGAGTATAACTTTGCTGTCATTGAGCCTCTTCTGGCCGAACTCCTGGGGGCACTGGCGGGTCCGGGGATATCAGAAAGTACGGATGAATCGGAAAAAGCCGGAAAAGCCATACAGATCATCAAGGATATGAATCGCCTTCTTCGTGAAAAAACAGGAGGACGCCATCCGGAAAAATTCAGTCAGGTCTTGAACCGGGAGGGTATGCCCCTTGTCACTAAAGAACATTTTTCTCAGATAGCCCTGACAGCCATGGGTGATGCGTCCATTGCCTATAATCCTGTAGAGCTGGGGTATGTGGAGATTATGAGGGTCTTAGAGGAGAGCTACTGAGTCGCCTTTTCGGATCATGCCTGATTCCAGAACCGCCAGGAACCGGGCCGATTTATTCAGGGAGCAGACGGCGCCGCTCTGGATGATTTCACATTCGGGCCAGCACTTCTTGCCGCAGACAGTCACTTTTAGTATGGCATCGCCGATGCGGAGCCAGCTGTCCAGGTTTAAGCTTTCCAGGTCCAACCCTTCTATCTGAAGGGTTTCGTTGAATCGTTTGAAACAGAGGCCGTTCCTTGTATCCACCTTAACCTCTTCTCTGTTTTCCCTGCGGAGCAGGCAGACCTGTCTGGGACCCGGTGCAGAGTTTATATCCCCTTCCAGGCCGAAATCGGCTTTGAAAAATCCTTCGCTTATTTCTTCTCTGAGGTCTTCTTTGCTTTTTTTAATATAGATTCCGGATACGCTGGCCATGGGAGTCTCCCTGATATATCGTCATTTTTTTTTCTTACAGGTAAAAATTATACTCGAAATTACCGCTTCTGATAATATATATTATGATTTGAAAATGGATACTTTCCCTGGGGTCATCATGGACAGAATCGATCCAACAGAAGGCTTTTTCAATGACCCTCTCCCCGGAGCATCCTTCCGCTGTGATTCATGATGGGGATCAGCACTCTGGTGCAGAGCCTGACGGCTTTGACAGAACCGGGGAAGTTTACAACAATCGTCTGGTTCTTTATCCCCGCATATCCTCTGGAGAGCATTGCCTGAGGCGTCTCCCTGTAGGACTCGGAGCGGAGGATCTCCGCAATGCCCGGCAGTTCGTAATCGCAGAACTCACGGCTGACCTCGGGTGTCACATCCCGGGGGGATATGCCTGTTCCTCCTGTGGTCAGGATATAGTCATCCCCCAGGTTCTCTTCCAGGGCTCTCCGGATGGCATCCGGGTCATCGGGAACAATCACCCGGTTCACCCGGCATTCCGGATAAGCTTCCAAAATAATGGATTCGATTTCCGGTCCCGAGAGGTCTTCGTATTCCCCCCGGCTGGCCCGGTCACTGGCGGTAAGAACAGTCACTGTCACGGCTGATGGTCCCTCCCTCCAGAACTTTGACAAAGATTCCCTTCCGGGGCATCACACAGTCTCCCACAATCTGGAAGACGGCACAACCATGGTGACACTCCTTTCCAATCTGTGTCACCTCCACTTCGCAATCCCCTAATCGTATTTGAGTCCCTACAGGAAGAACACTCAGGTTGATGCCTTCTGTGGTCAAATTCTCCGCAAAATCACCATAACCGAGTTCTATGCCTTTACCCTGCATGGTATCCACATCTTCCTGGGCCAGCATGGAAATCTGGCGGTGCCAGTTGCCCGCGTGGGCGTCACCTACTATCCCGTGATCCACTCTCAATTCCATAGTATCAACAGGCTTTTTGTGTTCTACCTTATTTTCGGAGACATTGAGGGACAGAAGTTTGAATTTTATTTCATGGGTCATTTTAAGTCCTTTATTCTACCAAGGCAGTGCTACTGCCTTGGTGTGTTCATTGCATAGGCCTAAGGGCCTTTTTACTACCAGGTTCTATTTACTACCAGTGTCTATTTCCTACCAGGGCGGATTTACAGCTCTGGTGTTATTCTAGCTCAGGGCCAAAGGGCTTAAAGGGGGAGCTTGGTCTTTTCGATGAGGTGGATATCGCCGATCCTCATCTGCTTATCCACCGCCTTGCACATGTCGTAAACTGTGAGGGCCGCAATGGATACAGCCGTCAGGGCTTCCATTTCGATACCGGTTTTATCGGTGCACACTGTTTTGGC
>NZ_JAQIBL010000158.1 GCF_027859075.1 Oceanispirochaeta sp.
TAAGTCCGACAGGCTGCTAGGGGTTATGAACAAAGTCTCTGCTGTTTCCCAGCAGCAGGGATTCGATAGGATGCACTTGTCCTAAACCTTTGTAATCAATTTTCCAGATTTCTCCGTTATTGGGAAAACTGCTGGGGTATAAAGGCAGGGTGTTCTCAAGGACGGCTCTGATCAGGCGGAATGTCACGGCATGGGTTACGATCAGAATATTCTCCCTGGACTCCGTATTCAGGCTGGCAAAGAAGGATTGTACACGTTTTGCGATCATTTCGTAGGATTCTCCACCTCCCGCAGGAACCCAATTCCATCTTTTCTCTGTATTCATCTCATATTGGGGCTCTTTTTTTACTTGATCGTAGGTCATGCCTGAATATATTCCCAGATCCTGCTCTGATATCCGGTCATCCTCTTCACATAGGACAGCAAAAACCCTGGAAAATGATTCGGCTGTCTCTCTTGCCCGGATCAGTGGGGAGGATATGATCCTTTGAATACTTACTTTTTCAGAGAGTTGGGCGGCAATAAGATCGGCATCGGTCTTTCCGGATTCTGTGAGACCGAAGGGAAGACGGCTGGCCATGATCCTCTGGCTGTTGGCTTCACTTTGTGCGTGTCTTATCAGGTATAGATACCCCATAGTTTCTCCTCATCATAATTGTACAGGTTCTGATTGTAATAAAAAGAACTGAATATTACCAGAAGTCAAAAATGTCTCAACTTCTGGAAGCAGATTTTTTGACAATTCAAGGGGACTGGCATAATATTGTAATTAACTAGGTTTCACTTTGAAATTCTATAACAGGCAATTAGGTTGGGGCTAATGAAACTTCTTATAGTCGATGATTCCAAAGCGGCAAGGATGCTGATAAAGTCTATCCTTCTAGATTATGATTCTGAAATGGAATTGATGGAGGCCTCTAACGGTGAAGAAGGGGTGGCTCTATATTTACAGGAGCAGCCGGATATAGTTTTCCTGGATTTAACCATGCCCATAATGGATGGTTATGAAGCCCTTGAGAAAATTCTTTCAATCAACCCGAATGCTCAGGTCGTCGTTCTGACCGCAGATATTCAGGTCAAATCAGTTCAGCGGTGTATGAATTTGGGTGCCTACAAAGTTGTTAAAAAACTTCCGGATAAACAGGCCGTTCACGGGCTTCTGGATGAATTGAAGAAGACCACGGAAGGCTTGATGTGATAGATTCACACGACGGAATCCTGACTGAAATGGAGATTGATGCTCTCCGGGAAACCATGAATATCTCTTTTGGTTCCGCCGCTGCAGACCTGGCGGAAATCATGGATATTTTTATTCAGATCACAGTTCCCAATATCAACACTGTAAGCCTTCCCGAGTTGTCAGGTTTTATAAGGCACAAGATTAAGGATTTCAAGAGTTGCAGCATTGTGGAGCAGCAATATAACGGAGATTTTGAAGGAATAGCACTCCTGGTTTTCCCCTATGGGGAAGCCAAGGAACTGATCTCCTATTTTCATCAACCCGAAGCACCCGGTTTTGTCTCTGATAATCTGATTGATCTCGAAAGTGAAGTCTTATTAGAAATCGGCAATATCCTGATCGGGGCCTGTATAGGCAGGATTTTTGAACTTCTGGACAGTCGCATTGGTTATCAGCCTCCCCAGATGTTATTGGGAGAAGAATTTGATCGATCTTTTCTCAATCAGAATTTCAATAATCAGAATTTGGTTATTATTATGAGCACATTTTTCCGATTCGAAGACAGGAATGCTACGGGTCATATGTTTTTAATCAACAATAAGAAGTCCATTCCTCATCTGAAAAAAGCACTGTCCCGGTTTTTGGGCTGACAATGGATGTTAACAATCAGGTTCTTGACGTACTGAATCTCGGAATTATAATACTGGACAGCCAATACAAGGTGCTGTTTTGGAACCGCTGGATGGAGATCCACAGTGGTAAAAACAAGCAGGATATTGAAGGAACCATGTTATTCAATCATTATCCGCAACTGAGCACTCTCAGCTTTACAAGAGGGTGTAAATCTGTATTGAAATTCGGGAATTATGTCTATTTTTCTCAGAAACTGCATAACTATCTTTTCCCCTTCAACGCGGGGGGGGTCTACTGTCATTCTTTTGAATATATGCAGCAGAGCTGCACCATGACTCCTGTCAGGGATAAAGATGGTAAACCCGAGAACATCGTGCTTTCAGTACAGGATGTCTCTGAAAGTGTATACCTGGAGAAAAATTTGAAGATGATGGCCTGGAAGGACAGCTTGACAGGCTTATACAACAGGCGATTTCTGGACAGCCGGATGGAGGATGAGTATCAACGCTTTGTCAGAAGTGCCAATATTTTCTGCTTTTTGATGATAGATATTGATAATTTTAAGAGAGTGAATGACAGTTTCGGTCATCAATTCGGCGACAAGGTACTCAAAGAAATTGCCCTATGCTGTTCTTCTACAGTCCGGAGCAGCGATATAGTGGCCCGTTATGGAGGAGAAGAGTTCGCCATTGCCCTGATGGATTCCAATGAAACCGGGGCCCTGTCCTTTGCCGAAAGGTTGAGAAAAAAAATTGAAGAAACAATCATTACAAATGAAGAATCAGCAGATATTCATGTGACTGTGAGCATCGGCGTGTCAACTTCAAATGGATCTTTCTCTAACTACGAAGAGATTATAGGCGGAGCCGATAAAGCCCTTTACGCCTCAAAGAGAAATGGAAAAAACTGCGTGACCCTTTTTAACCCCGTTCTTCACAAGGAGAGAACCATCAAATAATCTTTTTAAAGATGGGGCGCGCAGGCCCAGGCTGTCATTGACTGAACCGTTCCGATATTCACCGTATAATGGGGCTCTCCCTGGGGAATGAGTATGCAGTCGCCTTTCTGCAGCTCATGGACTTCATTCCGACCGGTCAGGTGGACTGCGATACGGCCTTCGATGACAAAACAGGTCTCATCAGCTTCTTTATGACCCTTATCCAGACATGCCTTCTGCCCCGGAAGGAGGGTGCTGGTGGCAAAGATCAGTTTGTCCGTATGAAAGTAGACCTTGGTGAACTCATCTCCTTCCAGTAGATTTCTTGTCTCATTATATCTGACTACGTTTGTTTCCAATGGTTGATTCTCCTGTTTATTTTAATCCCGCTCTTTTTCATTCTTGAAATCTTCAAGTTCTCTTGTGAGCTCCTTTTCCATCTCGGTTAAGGGTTTATGGTTATCCTTTATCATTGTACATCCTGTTATTTATTCTTCTTGTCTTTCTTCAGTTTCTTGTCTATATCTTCATGTAGAAGTGCAATCAGGGACTTGTATTTATCTTCGATAAACTGGCGCTTGACCTTGAGGGTTTGAGTCAGTTCTTTTCCGATGGAAAAATCATTTTTGACAGGAAGAATCTTTGTCACAAATTCAAAGGGTTTGAATCCATGTTCTCTGGATATCAGTTGATTCACTTCTTTCATAATCACTGCATAGATACGATCCTGATCGACGGAATTTTTACCGCTCATGGGGACATTAAAATCCTTGAGTTTCAGCTCCTGGGCCAGATTCATCAATTCTTCTTCATTCACAGCGACGATGGCTGAAAGCTGCTTCTGATCCTGTCCGAAGACCACGGCATGATCGATAAAGAGGCTTTCCTTCATTTTATCTTCTATGGGTTCTGGTTCCACATTCTCGCCGCTCATCAGGACGATGGTATCTTTGGCACGGCCAACGATAATGACCTCTCCATTTTCAGAACGGACGGCCAGGTCTCCCGTATTCATCCATCCCTGATCATCCAGAACGGCTTTGGTGGCTTCTGGGTTCTTATAGTATCCTAGCATCACCTGAGGTCCTCTGGCAAAAATAATTCCTTTTTCTCCTATTTCGGTTTCACTGCCGTCTTTCCGGCGAATCTGAACTTCCGTGTTGTCAAAGGGTCTCCCCGTGGTTCCGAAGGTATTGTGGCTGAATGTCCGGGAAAGGATTCCCGGGGCACATTCGGTCATTCCGTAGGCGTTGACGATGTTGATTCCGATGGAGTTAAACAGTTCGTCCAGATACTTGGGAAGGGATCCGGCTGCCGAGGTGGCACCTCTGAGGCGGCCTCCTACCTTTTCTCTGAAAGGTTTAAAAAGAACATGGGCCATGAGATGGCCGGGTGTCAAAAAGATCCAGCGGCAGAAATGAAGCACCATGGCGACTCCGCGGTGAAGGGCGGAACGTTTTTTAAGTGAAATATAACAGCCTTTGATATATGTACCTGAGCTGAGGTACATCTGATTCAGCTTGATGAAAGAAAAGATCAGATAACGTTTAAAAGCCGGCATCTGGCTGATGGCCTTGATCATCTTCTGATAGATGGATTCCCAGACCCGGGGAACGGAAATGAGGATTTCCGGTTTTTCCTTCAACAGGTCTGCCGCAAAACGACCAGCCGAGGAGTAAACCAGAGTCAGTGCGGTGGATAAACCGCAGTATTCAAAGGCTCTTTCATAGACATGCCAGGAGGGGAGCATGACCACTGTTTTCTCTTCCTTTGAGGAATCAATCTCCAGGCGGGGTGTGTTGGCTACCACATTCTGAATAAAATTCCCGTGGGTCAGCATGACTCCTTTCGGATTCCCTGTTGTTCCTGAGGTATAGACGATGGTGAGGAGGTCATCCTTATGAATCTCTTTCATCAGTCTTTCTATCTGATGGGGGTCCTTCTCCAATCCCGACTCTCCCGCTTTGAGAA
>NZ_JAQIBL010000159.1 GCF_027859075.1 Oceanispirochaeta sp.
GAACTGATTCTCTAGCTGCCATGGGTTTTACATTACCTGTGGTCATGGTCATCGGTTCTGCCTCAATGGGGATAAGCCTGGGGGCGGGTTCCGTTCTCTCTCGTGCCATGGGGGGAGGCGATCATTACCTGATGACACGAACTGCCACAGACGGGATTCTGCTTTCCATGCTCCTGGTAGGATTCATCAGCCTGGCAGGTGTTTTTTCCCTTGATATTCTCTTTACGCTCCTGGGTGCTTCAGGAGAGGTGCTGGTGCAGGTCAAGGAGTACATGTTTGTCTGGTATCTCGGGTCAATGGCTGTGATGATGCCTCCTGTCAGCGATAGCTGTCTCCGGGCTACGGGAGACATGATCAGGCCCTTGATCGTGATGCTGGTCTGCGCAGGGATGAATTTTATTCTGGATCCCATACTCATTTTCGGATACTTCGGGTTTCCCGCCATGGGGATCAAAGGAGCGGCCCTGGCTACAGTCATATCCCGCTGCTTCGGCATGGTGACGACCCTTGGGTTTCTTCATTTTCATGCAGGTCTTTTAGACCTTTCCCCTCCTCATTTGAAGGAGATCCGTGCCTCCTGGGGACGTATCCTTCATGTTGGAATCCCTGCCTCCATGACTCTCCTCCTCCCACCCCTCACCAGAGGTCTTTTAACCAAAATGGTCGCTTCGGCAGGAGGGGCTTTGGCTGTTGCCGCTCTGGCTGCCGGGAGTCGGATAGAAAGTATTGCCAACATCTTAATCATGTCTGTTTCCATGGCTCTCGTTCCTCTGGTCGGTCAAAACTGGGGAGCTGAAAAATGGAGGAGGATTCATTCCATCCGTTTTCTTATCCTCAAAATGTCCCTGATCTATGGAGCCCTTGTTTTTGCTGGAGTCTGGTTTCTGGCCATGCCGGCTGCCAGATCTTTCAGTCAGGATTCTCAAGTGATATCCCATACTGTTTTATATCTGAGGATTCTGGCAATGAGTACGGGAGGCCTCTGTTATTTCACATGGATAAGTCAGTCCCTGAATGCTGCCGGCAAGCCTCATTCATCAGCCCGCCTGAATATTATTTCATCCCTGGTTCTAATTCTTCCTCTATCCTACCTGGGGTCACGGATTTATGGTTTTACAGGGATTATTTTCGGGTTCTCCCTGGGACAGATTTTAAGTGCTCTCTGGGCCTATCTGGAGGGATATATGAACATGGATCTGAAGTTCAAAGCGGCACTATAGCTCAGTCTTTCATTTTCAATTTTTATACCTTGAAAAGTGAGATTCCATAGACGATAACCATTATTATGGATGACTCGAAAATACTTGGTCTTTACAGAATGAGAAAGAATACTCTCCTCATTGATATTGAAGTCAAATTTTACAGGGAAATCTTTAATACATGGGATTTTTCTCCTGAATTGAACAGGGATCTGGATGATGACCTTTTTGAGTATCTTGAGGAATGCTGCCGAGAAATACCCTTAAAATCACCCATCTGTATCGTTATTCACCTTCCATCCGGGATTTTCGATCCTCAAAAGGAAGAATTGAACAAAAAAAGCTTTGAAAACTATTTCGGCTATAGAATTCGAAGATTGCAGATTAAAAAAAAGAAGATGTATAAAGATGCGGCCCTGTATGCTTCTTACGGTTTGCTCTTTATTCTTCTGGCTACCTTGATGGAGCATTTTATGCCCATCAATACCCTTTTTTCTGTCTTGAAAGAAGGGTTTTTTATAGGAGGATGGGTCCTGTTCTGGGAATTGTTCTCTACTCTCTTCTTTACAAAAGGGGAAGTCAAGGAGACGATGAGAATCCTTCGGCGCCTGCAGCAGGCACCCATCGAATATGAATATGAGAACAAGATATAATAAATCCACCCATCCTGAACACTTTGATACTTTTCTGATCTGAAATGAATTAGAATTGATGTATAGAACTATCAGATTCTCATTGAACTCTGAAAATGAGCTCTTTTACAAATATTATTAGAAGGAGGCAGGAAATGAAAATTGCCTGTATCGGAAATTTCCCCCCCCGGGAGTGCGGCATCGCCACGTTTACAATGGATGTTATTTCTTCTTTAAAACAAGAATACAATAAGAGCCATCATCAGGCTTTTGTGATTGCCATGAATGATAATCACAAAGAATATGATTATCCGGAAGAAGTGGAAAGCACTATCCGCCAGGATTACCTCCAGGATTACCTCCAGGCTGCAAAATACATTAACTTCAGTGGAGCGGATGTCTGTCTGCTTCAGCATGAGTTCGGGATATACGGCGGCAACAGCGGCGTTTATATTCTGCCCCTGATCAATAAATTGAAAGTACCTCTGGTTGTCATTTTTCATACAGTTTTGAGAGAACCCAGCTACAATGAAAAGAATATTATAATTGAAATTGGTAAAAGAGCCTCGGCTATCGTTGTCATGAATAGTTTGGCCATTGGATTTCTGAGAGATGTGTATGGTGTGGATGAAAATAAAATCCATGTTATTGAGCATGGTGTTCCCGAGTTCGACTTTACGAGAATTGCGTACCATAAGAAAAAATTCAAGGTGGAAGGCCGGAAAACTCTGATCACCTTCGGGTTATTGAGTAGAAATAAAGGTATTGAGACGGTTATCAATGCGCTCCCTGAAGTCATTAAGAAGCATCCGGATCTTCTGTATATCGTTCTTGGCAAGACTCATCCTGCGGTAGTCCGGTCATCCGGGGAGGAGTACCGCAATTACCTGAAGCTTCTTGTTCATCAGCAGGGTTTGAATGATTATGTATTTTTTGATGACCGTTTTGTTTCGATAAATGATTTACTGGGTTATCTGAGTGCGGCTGATATGTATGTGACGCCTTATCTGAACGAGGCTCAGATAACCAGCGGCACCCTGGCATATGCTGTCAGTTCAGGAACCGCTGTCATCTCCACACCCTATTGGCATGCCAAAGAGCTGCTGGCTGATGGTCGGGGTGTCCTTTTTGATTTTGGAGATTCTGGTCAACTTGCGGGTATTCTCAATTCTCTTCTGGAAGATTCGGTCAAGTTGAAACAGCTCCAGTCCCGGGCTTTTGAGTTCGGGAAAAAAACCAGTTGGCCCGTCATCGGCCGGCGGTATTTGAAGTTGTTCGATGAAATCAGGAAAACAGTCCCTCCCCTTCACGCCGACATGGACAACAATGTCGTTAAACCGGGTCTCATGCCCCAATTCAGCCTGGATCATGTCATCCGTATGACCGACCAGACAGGAATGCTGCAGCATGCCAAGTATATTGTCCCCAAATTTCAGGATGGTTACTGTCTGGATGATAATGCGCGGGCTCTTCTTATGGTGACCATGGCCTACAGGCAGATGAAAGATCCTGAGGCCATCAGATTGATGCTCCATTATCTGAGTTTTATACAGTATATGCAGAATGAGGACGGCAGTTTTAGAAACTTTCTTTCCTATTCCCGAAACTATCTGGATGAAAAAGGGTCGGAGGATTCCTTTGGCCGTACCATCTGGGCCCTGGGTACTCTGATACGCTTTCCTCCCAATGAGGTTCTTTTTGAGCAGGTCCGGGATCTGTTTCAAAAGGGGATGGATAAATTTTCAGATTTGAGCACTCTTAGAGGGTTGGCGAACTGCATCATCGGAGTCAGCAACTGGATGCACCGTTTCCCCACGGATGAGGGCATGATGAACCAGCTCAAAGCCATGACCCTCAAACTTGAGGCATATTATACTGCCAATAATGAGGGGGACTGGCATTGGTTTGAACAAGTCATAACCTATGACAATGGGATTCTGCCCTATGCACTGTTGTGCTCCTTTGAGGTGACAGGAAGGGATGAATCGGAAATAATCGCCTTTGAATCCCTGGAATTCCTGAGTTCAATTGTCCTGTCTGATGAGAATCTGTCCATTGTGGGAAGCGAAGGATGGTATGAGAAAGGGGGAGTCCCTGCCGACTTTGATCAGCAGCCCCTTAACACAATGGCTATTGTTCTTATGTTCCGTCAGGCTTACAAGGTTGAAAAAGATCCACAGTATTTAGTCAAAATGTTTAAGTCTTTCATGTGGTTTCTTGGGGAAAATGATCTTCGTATCCCACTGTACGACTTTGAAACCAAGGGCTGTAATGATGGATTAAAACCTTTCGGTGTGAATAGGAACCAGGGGGCAGAAAGCACCCTGGCCTATCTTATTTCTCATATGGCTGTAATGTCAGTATACGAACAGGATATTTAAGACTTGTCCCTGCCCAAATTCATTTTTTCAAAGATGAGATCCAGGGGCAGAGCCGCAAAGGAAGACGCCGAATCGGAAAGTCCATAGGGAATGATCAGATCGTTATTATGGATGATGGAGCCGCAGGAATAGACCACATTGGGTACATATCCCTCTCTCTCGGTTTGATTGGGAATCAGTATAGGGTCCTCCAGCTGACAGATGACTTTTTCCGGATGTTCCAGATCCAGCAGGCTGATTCCCAGGCAGTATTCCCTCATCGCCCCCACTCCATGGGTCAAGAGCAGCCAGCCATGTTCTGTTTCGATGGGGGATCCGCAATTTCCTATCTGAATAAATTCCCAGGGGGACTGGGGTTCTTCGATTTTTGTCTCTTCCTGCCAGTTGGTGAGATTGTCGGAATACATGATGTAGTTGCAAAAACCATCAATCCTGGAGACCATCACATACTGGCCCCGGATCTTTCTGGGAAACAGGGCCATGCCCTTGCTGTTGGCACTCTTCCCATGGAGAGGTCTGGTTGTAAAATGATAAAAATCCCTGGTTTCCAGAAGTTTAGACATGGTGGCAAACCCGTTATAAGCGGTATAGGTGGCATAGTAGATGATTTCACCACTATCATCTGCGAATTTGACAAAACGGGCGTCTTCTATGCCGTTTTTTTCTGACTCGGAGGCCGGGAATATCACCCGTTCCGTCAAAGCGGTGTCTAATGAGAAATTGGTATCATAATAGGCATCTGCCAACCAGATCATGGATTTAATAACATTCTTTTTTGAAAGAGACAAATTCAGGTCTTTGACACAATTATGGATGCTGTCATTCAGCTCCTTATAGCTGAACTCGTCACTAAGACCATTCATAATCAGGTCGACAATGTCCTTGTGAATGTCCAGTTCATCCAGTTTTGTTATATATTTTTTTTTATTGAAAATGGCCATTCTGATGGTCTCGGGCTGCTCCACAAGGTCATTTGTCCTCTGAAAGCTCAGTTCATTCTGCTGATCGATGATAACGCTCCTGAACACTATGGATGAAATATGACCCTCTCCTGTGGCTCTGAAACTGACAATCAGTCTTTTCTGTCCGGCTTCAAGGTGGGTTTGATCTGGATCTTCAATGACGGAGGGATTAAAAAATGCAGCCGACTCTATGGAATATTCATGGGTGAAGTAGGCGCCTATCAATCGCCTCCTTTCCTGTGAAATCGTCTCGGGATCAGTTCCCAGTTCATTCAGAAATCGCGAGACATTTTTGAAATGATTCTCAAAGATTGAATTGATATTTCTGTGACGGTTGGCATAGCTGCCAAGAACCCTCTTTAATATGGCTTGAATTTCTTCTTCCGGCAATTTCATGATTTTCTGAATAATGAAGCGCCCTCGATCTTCCCCGCCGGGAAGATAAAAACGGGCAATGATTCTTTTCGGGTCTGGATAGAGAGTCACATTCAGTCTTCTAATCGCAATGCTCATCAGGGCTGTCCTTTTCAAATGGGTTCATGAAGATTATACTACATACTTGGGGAAAACAAAAATATCGGTCGCAGTACAATTGTGTTATGAAAAGAGTCATCACAATTGTTTACAGGCCAATGTCGATCTGTGATATTCTTGTTTTTATAAAATTGAAACAGGGGGTTATTTTCTCCTTGGAGGCGGTCTATGTTATATTTTAATGAACTATACAGATAGAATCATATAGAAAAAATAGTTTTGTTTGATGCTTTGTCCAAGACTCTTGAATCTTTTCCCGATGCCCAGAGAGTTCTACTCATTCCTCCTGATTTTACCCGTTTTCATTCCGGGGCGGGAGAGCTCTGTGAAATAGCCTGGAAGATTCTGGGGGATAAGGTCAAAATCGTCCTGCCGGCCCTGGGGACTCATTTTCCCATGACCGAGAGCGAAATAAAAAAAATGTTCGGTTCCATGCCGGCTGGACTGGTTCAGGATCATGACTGGAGAAACGGGTTAACCGAACTGGGGCGTATCAGTTCCCAGGAAATGTCCCAGCTTTCAGGAGGCCGTCTGGATTATGACTGGCCCGTACAGGTGAATAAAATTCTGGTGGAGGAAGACTGGGATCTTATCCTGTCCATTGGTCAGGTTGTGCCCCATGAGGTGGTGGGAATGGCCAACTACACCAAGAATATACTGGTTGGTACCGGAGGTAAGGAAGCCATCGATAAAAGTCACTTTCTGGGCGCCGTTTCAAATATGGAGAAGGTCATGGGCCGTGCGGACACACCCGTGAGAGCTCTGTTCAATTTAGGGGCCGACAAGTTTTGTAAAAACCTGCCTATCGTTTATGTCCAGACAGTCGTCGCTGCGGATAAGACGGGGGCTCCCGTCATGAGGGGCATTTTCATTGGAGATGATGAGGAGTGCTATCAGAAGGCTGCCGCCCTGGCTCAGGAGCTTAACATCCTCCTGCTGGACAGGGCTCCCCGTAAGGTCGTCGTGTATCTGGACCCTGAAGAATTCCGCAGTACCTGGTTGGGAAACAAGAGTATCTACCGGACCCGCATGGCTATTGCCGATGAGGGAGAACTGATTGTTCTGGCTCCGGGAGTTCACTGCTTTGGCGAGAGTGAAGAGATGGATCTTCTGATACGGAAATATGGATATCATGGAACAGACATGACCCTTGATCTAGTGAAAAAATACCCGGATATGTCAGATAATCTTTCGGTGGCGGCTCACCTGATTCATGGTTCGTCGGAAGGACGTTTTAAGATCCGCTATTGTCCGGGAGGATTATCAAGGCAGGATATTGAAGGTGCCGGGTTTGCTTTTGGGAAACTGGATGAATACTCCGAAATCTATGATATAAAAACCCTGAAAGAAGGTTGGAATACTCTGGAGGATGGTGAGGAGATCTTTTACATTTCTAATCCGGCTCTGGGACTATGGGCTTTGAAAGAAAAATTCCGGGATGGTGCAGAATGATATTATTAATTATGGGTGTCAGTGGTTGTGGTAAAACTACTTTAGGAGAGAAAACCGCTGAGGGATTAAAAATTGATTATTTCGAAGCAGATAAATTTCATCCATCTGCCAATATTGAAAAGATGGCTTCCGGCATCCCCTTGAATGATGCTGACCGCTGGCCCTGGCTGGCTCTGATTCGTGAAAAGGCGGCTGAATACCAGGCCGCCGGGAAATCCGCCGTGATCACCTGTTCCGCCTTGAAAGAATCGTACAGACAGTATCTGGGAGAGGGATTAACCAGCCCTTTGGAATGGGTGTATCTCAAAGGAAGTTTTGAAGTCATTGAGAGTCGCATGTCCAGCCGGAAAGGGCATTATTTCAAGGCGGAGATGCTGAAGAGTCAGTTTGCTGACCTTGAAGAACCGGAATATGGATTGATTCTGAATATCGAAGACCCCTTGGAAGAGAAGGTTCAGATCTTATTGGATCGTTTTAAGGGTCGATCCTGAGGATCTTTTTCTATATTCCCGGGGTGGATTCCCTATTGAAGTTGTTTTCATACAGATGTCTTAAAATCCAGATTGATGTTTGAATAATCAAGGATTAGCGACTCATCCTCACTTACATCTGAACACTCAAAAGGAGCGTCCATGGAACCTTATCGAAATAAGAATATGACCACTGAAAAGAGGACTGCCGATCTGCTTTCCCGTATGACCCTGGAAGAGAAGGTGGGGCAGATGATGCAGCTGCCTGCCAATTCTGACAATAATATGGACAAGCTGGAATCCATGAATATAGGGTCTTACCTCCATTGCACCGGAGACATGATGAGAGTCCTCCAGACACGGGCCGAACAGACCCGCCTGGGGATTCCCCGTATTTTTGGAATTGATGCCATTCATGGTCACTGTATTGATAACAGGGCTACCGTGTTCCCTACCCAGTTGGGGGTCAGCTGCAGCTGGAACCGTGATCTTATTCAGAAAATGGGAGCCGTGACTGCCAGGGAAGTCCGGGCCAATGGAATCCACTGGACCTTTTCTCCTGTTCTCTGTGTTGCCAGAGATTCCCGCTGGGGCCGGGTGGATGAAACATTCGGGGAAGATCCCTGGTTTATCGGTGAAATGGCGAATGAAATGATAGAAGGCTATCAGGGAAAAGAGGGGTATAATAATTGGGAAAAGATCATGGCTTGTGGGAAACATTATGCCGGATATGGTGAAGCCGCAGGGGGCCGGGATGCCTATGAGGCGGAGATCTCCCGGCGGACGATGCTTTCTCTTTTCCTGCCTCCCTTTGAAAAAATTGTAAAAAACGGATGTGCCTCCTTAATGGCCGGATATCAGGCCATCAGCGGGGAACCTTGTTCTGCCAGTTCCTGGCTCCTGCGGGAAAATGCCAAGGAAGAATGGGGGCTCGACGGTTTTATCGTGACAGACTGGGATAATATCGGTTCTCTGTATACGAAGCAGAAGGTCGCCTCGGACTTGAAAGAAGCCGCCTGCCTGGCCATCCTGGCGGGGAACGACATGATCATGACCACACCTTCCTTTTATGAACACGCCATTGCTCTCGTGAAAGAGGGCCGTATTGAAGAGTCTCTGATCGATGACAGTGTCACCCGCATATTAAGAGCTAAGTTCAGGTTGGGCCTCTTTGACGAGTACCGCCATACTCCCTCTGATCTGGAAGCCACCGTATTGGGAAGAGCCGATCACTGGGAAGTTTCAGCACAGGCCTCCAGAGAATCCCTGGTACTGTTAAAAAATGATAATCTGCTCCCCATCAACAGTCAAAAGGTAAAATCTATTGCTCTAGTGGGCAGTAATGCTGATGATGTTTTGGCCCAGTTGGGTGACTGGTCATTCGGCAGCATGCAGGCAGGGGCCTCGGATGACAGTTTTCACCGGGATCAGACAGTGACTCTCCTGGCGGGATTACGCGACAGGGCTGGCCGTGATGGTATCACTGTCCACTTTGTGAAGGGGGCAGATCCACTGGATGATGCTTTTGATCAGATTGGTGAAGCCGTCCGCAGTGCCGCATCGGCAGATCTGACGATTGCCTGCGTGGGGGATACCCTGAAACTTCATGGAGAGTTCCACGATCGGGCCAATCTGGATTTGACGGGACGGCAGCAGGACCTGCTGGAAGCCGTAAAAGCGACAGGAACTCCTCTCTGTGTTGTCCTGATGACCAGCAAACCTCTTTCAGTTCCCTGGATTGAAGAGACTGCCGATGCGATTTTTTGTGCTTTTAACCCGGGGGCAAAGGGTGGAACGGCTCTGGCAGAAGCCCTCTTTGGTGATGTGAACCCCTCGGGGAAACTGACCATCTCCTTCCCCCGGCATGTGGGTCAGCAGCCCGTTCATTACAACCGCTACAGCGGTTGGCACTCCATGAATGACAGGGCAATGGCGGGTCAGGAGCGTTATATTGATATGCCCGAAGAGGCTCTGTTTGTTTTTGGTGAAGGAATGAGTTATACCAGTTTTAGCTATTCCAACCTGACTCTCTCTTCATCAAGACTAACCCGGGGATTAGATTTGCTTGTCTCAATCGATCTCAGGAACAGGGGAGATCGGGATGGTACCGAAATCATTCAGCTCTATATCAATGATCTCTACAGTTCTGTGACCACCCCTGTCAAAGAGATCCGCGGCTTTGAACGTGTTTTTGTGAAAGCCGGAGAAACGGTTTGTGTGAGTATGACTCTCCCTTTTGAAGAGCTTTCTCTCGTCAATGCCCATCTGGAACGGGTCGTAGAACCGGGAGAGTTTGAAATCCTTGTGGGCTCCTCCTCCCGGGATGGTGACCTTCTGAAGGCTGTTGTGACCGTGGAATAGTCTGTTTTGATTCAGGGTTCCAGTTCTGCCGCCATTGAGCTGGATCCCTTATAGACATTTGATAAAGAAATAGTAGTTACGGACTATGGAAAAATGACTCAAATTTGATATTTTTATAGTTAAAGAAATGCAAATTCAGGTTAGACTATATAGATCAGGAGATCGAATGAAGATTGCTATTTTTTCAGATGCCTATTATCCGCAGATTAATGGAGTCGTCACTTCCATCAACAGCATAGCCAGAAATATGGCAGACCGTGGGCATAAGGTCATTATTGTGGCTCCCAGTTATAAAAATCTTCAGGAGCAGGAATACCCCGGCATCAAAATTATTCGTGTGACCTCCATTTCTGCATCATTTTATGATGATTTCAGATGGACTAATCCTTTTAGTTATATTGCCTACAGGGCGCTCAAAGATGAAGCCGTGGATATTATCCATTTTATGACGCCTGTCTTTATTTCTCTTCTGGGAATCAAATTTGCCCGGAAGCTCAATCTTCCTCTTGTAGCCACTTTTCACACCTTCATTGCCAATCCACTCTATTTTGAGCACCTTTTCAAGGGCCCCTTGAAGATTACTGAAGAGGTTTCCTGGAAATATTTGAATCTGTATTATGACTGTGCGGATTATGTCTCGGCACCCACTGAAGAAGCTGTGAAAATCATCAGAGAGAACCACTGCACAGCACCTCTGGAAGCCATTTCTAATGGTATTGATTTCAATATTTTTGATAATACCCGCAGTCCTGAATTCAAAAAATGCTGGGGTTTGGGGGATAAGGTCATCCTTTATGTCGGTCGGGTTGCCTTTGAAAAGAATCTGAGGAATCTGATGGATTCCTTTGATCTGGTATACAAGACCCACCCTGATGCTCAGTTGCTCATCATCGGGGACGGTCCTCAGTTGGAGGAGTTTGAGAAATATGCCTCCTTAAAAGAGTCGAGGAAGAAGATTATATTTACAGGAGCAATTCCTCACAATGATCTGGTTGTCTCGGGAGTTTTTGAAGCTGTTTCTCTCTTTGCCACGGCTTCACAGACCGAGACTCAGGGAATCACTCTCCTGGAAGCACAGGCTAATGGTCTTATTTGTGTCGGTGTTCGTGAAGGGGGCATCATCAACCTCATAGAAGACGGTAAAAACGGATATCTTGTCTCTCCAGGAGATGTTGATGAAATGGCTGAAAAATTGGCTTATATTCTTGAGAACAAAGCCTCCCTCGGTTCAATGGAACTAGCCGCCAAAGAAATGGTGGATGTTCACAAGATGAGCCGGATTATAGACCGATGGGAAGAGCTGTATCAGAACCTGATTGATAATAAAGAGAATCTGCCAGTGAAGGATTATCTGCATTTCAGCGCCCTTATGAAATTTACGACTCAGTTTAAAATTGATTTCAGGTACTTTCTCAAAAAGATACGTCCTTCCAGAACTTTTGTCGCCAGGAATCCGGAGTTCAAAAGGCGTCCATACCGTTACAGGAACATACGCTCCAAGGCTCCGGTATCATCGACAAAGCTTAAAAAAATACGATCCTTCAGGTCTGGGCAACGGGATTGACAGGAATCTGAAATAGTGACAGTTCTAAAAAATACCCCGGAATTGTATCCCGGGGTAAGGGTCTTTCATTTCTGAACTACTTTTTAGGAGGCATCAGGTCCGTGATGGTTCCTTCTGCCATCTCCGCAGCCAAGGCAA
>NZ_JAQIBL010000160.1 GCF_027859075.1 Oceanispirochaeta sp.
CATTTATCATGGTTCTTGTTTCATTGAGCCTTCTATAACGGCTGTTGATTCCGTCAATAAGGGATTCAATCCGTTTCAGCACAGCCTGACGTGAAGGGATCTCTTCGGGATTTACCGAAAGTTCCTGCCAGCTGTCCCAGAACTTGTCCATGAGGGTTCTCACAGATGTATCGTAAGGTTCGTTGTAGATCTGTTCCACCATCAGGAGATACTGGTCTCTTGTTTCCCAGTATCCGGTTTCATCTCCCTGAGCCAGAACTCTGTTTTCAAGCAATGTATCTTTTATGCGTTCCACCATGGTCACATCCACACCCTGACCAATCTGTCCCGGCCGTTCTGCCCTGTTCATCTGGGGCATATAAATAGGATCAGTTGCAGAAAGCCGTACTCTCTGCCGGCTGTACCCTTCGGTTGAAGCATTACTGAGGTTGTGTCCGATTGTCTGCAGCCCCTGTGTGTGAGCCTGAAGACTTCTTTTTCCTAACTCGATACCGCTGAATGTGGAACCCATAAACAATCCTTTTCTTTAAAACTGATGGTTAAACAGAAGCGGCTTGTTTTCCACTCTGGAAGCTGTTCCGCTGCTATTATAAATTCTCCCTCTCTGATCTGGAATCAGTTCATCCAGAACATCCCGGAGTGCACTAGTCTGAGATTCTGTATAAGATCCTATGCCGTTGATTCTTGTCTGCAAAACGCAGACTGCCAAGCGGATTTTCTGCTTCATCATCTTGATCTCTTTTTGGGCATGAGTATCCAAATGAGTCATTAACAGGCCGAAAGACGCTTGAGGAGACAAACCGCAGTCTTCTTTTAATTGAAGAATAAATGATTCTCTCTTCTGGTCCAGGGTATTCAGCATGTCAGCCTTGTTTCTGAGGGTGTTCAACACACTCTCAAGGGTCGTCCAGTTTTTGGCAACTACATTTTTATGAAGAGATTCGCATCCCCTGTTATACTCTTCAAGCAGTTCCAGCTCACTCTTTAGTATATCAATCAGTTTGACCGTATTCTTGGCTGCTAACATTCTCAAGATACTCCTTCTCTTCAATTCTCGGTATTTAAAACTGGAAGATTAGGATTTTTATTTTTTCTGTCAGCGCGTTATATTACGCTTATCCTGTAAAAGGAGAGAATGACCGGGAATTAAATCCAAAGCCTCATTCAAGAGCTCTTCAGCCTCTTTTTTTTTCCCTTCATTGATCAGGACAAGCATTTGATTGTGGTAAGCAATGGCTGTATTATCCCGAATGATGTTCAGAATCCTTTTATATTCCCGGTCCTGCTGGACCCATGAGGGGGCTCCCTGGAGAAAATTCAAGGCCTCTTTATGACGTCCTTCAGCTGAGAACAATTCTGCTTGCAGACTATAGTGGTATGCTGCCAGAGAGAGGGCTCTTGCCTCTGTTATCAATGTTGAATCCAGGGCCTGTTTAATCTCATTTATGGTAGCCCTGGAAAATGGCTCCCCTACTTTCAATTCCAGTGTGCGCTGTGCGATAAGGAACTTCATCATACTCTGTTCAGACGGCATCATATAATCTCCCTGAGCAGCCAGAAAATCAGCAGCCTCCTGGAGCTTGTTATTGTTGACCATCTCAGCACAGGCATTATAGAGGATCTGTGACCGGGTATTTTTCAAAAAAGCAGGAACACTGTAGGGACCAGTAGAGGCTTCGTTTATAAGACTCACTGCAGCAAGATAGTCCTTTTGAGTATTCAACAAGGCAGCTGCATTCTGCACTGTATCAAAATAATCAGATTGTGCCTGAAGAGAACCGGTCAGAACAAGACGGTCCGCACTCAGAGTCAATGCATCCCTATGTTTATTTCTTTTCTGCAGTTCAACGATTCGATTCTGCAGGATCAACCCCGCCATATCCTTGTCACCCAGATGGACTCTTTGTCTGTAATTTCCCGGTGGCACATAGACGAATCCTGTTTTGTCGGTAAAACTGGAATGGAATTCTTTCCGGCTCCCCGGGTCAAAACCCCATTCACTTGTCGTCTCAATATCTATTTCTATGCGATCCCCCCTGGAGGGAAGGATGCAAAAGGCATGATCGTCAACATGAATCCCTTCAATCCGGATACCATGATAGCGGGTCAGAATGATAAAAAAGGCTGCTGAGGAAACACAGTTATAGGTCCCCCTATCAATCAGAGTATCCAGACGGGTCTGGGTAAGGCTGTAGCGTTTTAGAAGCTTCCTATGCATGAAGGACAGTAGGGCTTCTGTCTTTTCTGCTTCCGCCATTGAAGTAGAAACCAGATCTTCAGATTCTTCCAGGATCAATTTTATTTTCTGCTCATACCCGGGCAGCTCACTTTCAGTGAGGCTTGAACTGATCAGATAGAGGCGGATAAGTTGGTCATATCCCAGGGGATCTTTCATCGCCCCATAGGATTCAAAGACTTTATCTGACTGGAAGGGGATGGATTCTCCCCAAACCGTCAAAGTCAGTACTATATATAGAATAAAAATAAATGATTTGAGGGGATAATTCTTCATATATTTAATTTTAGGCGAAACTTGGGAGATATCAAAGCTCCCGGTCCTGAAATAATTGATTTTCCAGGTATCAATTATTATATTTGAATCATTAAAAGATGAATGAAAAGCAGAGGAGATATATAGAATATGGAAAAAGATTTTGTCATTATCGGCGGTGGAATAGCAGGATTGAGTGCAGCACAGTATGGTTCCAGAGCAAACCTGGACACTCTGGTCATTGAGGAAATGGCACCGGGAGGACAAGCCCTTCTGATTGCAGATCTGGAAAACTATCCCGGATTCCCTGAACCGGTCAATGGATTTCAATTTTCAATGGATATGCATAAGCAGGCACAGAAATTTGGGGCCGAGTTTTTGACGGCCTCTGTCAAGAGTATTAAAAAAGAGGGTAAATTTTTTACCATCGAGACTTCTAAAGAATCGATCACAGCTAAAGCGGTTGTCCTGGCAACGGGAGCGAAACACCGTCATCTGGAGATACCCGGTGAAGAAGAGTTCGGGGGCAGAGGTGTTTCCTACTGCGCCACTTGCGACGGCCCATTCTTCAAGAATAAAAAGATGCTCGTTGTCGGTGGTGGAGATGCCGCCTGTGATGAAGCCAATTACCTGGCAAACCTGACGGACAAAGTGGTGATGATCCACAGAAGAGACAGATTCAGAGCTCAGAAAGCCGTGGCTGACAGAGTCCTGAACAATCCTAATATTGAGGTCCGTTTCAATACTGTTGCTAAGGAGATCAAAGGAAATGACGTTAAATTGAATCGGGTCATCCTTGCAAAAACAGACAGTGATGAAGTAATGGAAGAGGAATTTGATGCTGTCTTTGTCTTTGTCGGTTCCATCCCCCAAACCCAACTTGTCCCGGATGTAAAAAAAGATGAGACAGGATATATAATTGCTGATACCAATATGGAATCTTCTCTTAGGGGTCTCTATGCGGTGGGAGATGTACGTGATACTCCCTTCAGGCAGCTCATTACAGCGGCAGCCGATGGTGCCTTAGCAGCTCACTCTGCTTCTAACTATATTGACGACCTCAAGGGAGAAGCCTATATTTAAGCCTCGGTAAAATACGGAAGCCCGGTCAATACCGGGCTTCTTTTTAATAGGATAATCTGTGGCTTTACACACTAAAAGACTTTTACATCTCTTCTTTTTTTTCGGGGTTATTTACCCTCTGACCTCTCTGGACTTTAGTTCGAAAATTCCAAATGAACAACTTGTTGAAGAACTCCTTGATTCCATGACTGATGAAGACATCCTGGGTCAGGTATTCATGCTGGGTTATATGGGAGAAACAGCGTCAGAGGTCATCATGGACTGGATTACCGAGAAAAAGATCGGAGGAATCAAGATTTTCGGATGGAATGCCAATGATCTATCCGTCCTGGCCGATACGATTGGTAACATGCAGGACGGGGCACTGAATACGGAGTTTAAAATACCCCTGATCATTGCGACAGACCAGGAGGGCGGATGGGTTCGTCATATTAAGGGGGAAACATCCATAACTCCCGGAAATCTGGCTCTTGGAGCCTCAGGTATCCCCTACGACTCATATATGACTGGTTTGTACATAGGTCAGGAACTTAGACGTCTGGGAATTAATATGAATTTTGCCCCCACCGTGGATGTTTACCTCAATCCGCTGGCCGATGTAATCGGCCCCAGAGCATTTTCCCAGGACCCGATACAGACGGGATCACTGGGAACCGCCTTTTTCAAGGGGATGGAAGAGGCTGCTGTTATCAGCACGGCGAAACATTTTCCGGGTCATGGCAATGCCGATGAAGACTCCCATGGAACCCTTCCTGTGATTCCCTCGACTCTTGACTTCCTTGAATCACATGACCTGATTCCCTATAAAATGATGATTAAGGAAGGGTTACCTGCCATCATGGTGGGGCATCTGGCCTTCCCGAATATAACAGAAAATATGAAACCTGCCTCTTTATGCCCTATCTTTCTTAAGGATATTCTCAGGGATGAAATGAACTACGAAGGATTAGTCATCACCGACGATCTAGTCATGCAAGGGGCTCGATACAATAACAGAAGCCTTCCCGAGGTGTGTGAAACAGCCCTGCGCGCGGGGAGTGATATTCTTCTGATAAGCAGGAATCCTGATGTACATGAAGAAATTTGGCAATACCTGATAAAGCTTATGAAAGTTGACCCTGGTTTTGCGCAGGATGTCCGCACAGCCGCCTCCAGGGTATTGAAAATCAAGGCAAAATATCTCAAAAGGCCGGATCATGTCCCCTTTCACCCCTCCTCTGTTGGAATCAAGGAAGACATTCCCGGTAGGGACAGCAAAGAATTCTTTTTTGGTCAGGCCGCCCGCAGTACAACCTTAGTAAGGCAGTCGGTCATACCTGTACCATTCAACAGCACAGCACTCATCTGCGGCCTATATTCTGATTTCAGAAGGCAGGGAGAAGCCATGTTTGAAGGAAGTAGCCTGAAAATCCCCTATTCCTTTGACAATAACGAAAAATGGGACGTGATCAGCCGCATCAGACAGAGGGCTGAAGACTATGACTTTATCATTTTTAGTCTTTCCAGATATCAGGATCTGTATATCCTGAAAGAATTGGAGGACCTGGCTGAAAAAATCATTGTTTTATCTTCGTTGACTCCAGTCTATCTGAATGACTTGCCCTGGGTACGGGATGCCGTAGCCGTTTACGGCAGCGGTAAAGACTCCTATCAATCCGGCTTTGCTGCCATCCGGGGAGATTTTTTTCCCAGAGGAAGACTACCTGTCGATTTTATCCATGACCTTCATGCCCAGTGAATGATCAAGGATGACTATGAGAACAAACCTGTTAAATGAATTGATAAATTTGAGGATGAGGTACCACAGCTTATGAAGATTCTGATGATGACCAGTGAAACAGTTCCCTTTGCGAAGTCCGGCGGCCTGGCAGATATGGTCAGTGCCCTCTCCCTTTCATTGAAGCAGTTGGGAAACGATGTCAGGATACTCCTGCCCCTCTACGATTCTATTGATGCAGAGGGTTTTGAATCTCTTGGAATGATAGATATAGATATGGTCAACAGATTTGAAAGGGTCCATCTTTATACAACAACTCTCGAAGACTCGGCCATACCTGTCTATTTTATTGAGAACAGTAAATTTTTTGGAAGAAAGGGCATCTACGGTCCCACCCCATCCTCCTCATACCCGGATAACGCCCAGAGATACAGCCTCCTCAGCCGGAGCTTCATAGAAGTCTGCACCCATATAGAATGGATTCCCGATGTGATTCACAGTCATGACTGGCCTTGCGGATTGGCTTCCATTTATCTTAAAAAAGCTCCTGAAGCATTCCTTGAATGCTCCTCTGTTTTCACTATTCATAATATGGGCTATCAGGGCTGCTATACGAAGCAGGATCTTCCCTGGATCGGTCTTACCCCGGATGAAACGAGAAGCTACCATATGATGGAAGAGTGTCAAATCAATTTTCTAAAAACTGCCATTGAGAATAACGATCACATCACCACCGTATCACCCGGATATGCCCTGGAAATTCAGACCCTTCCTTATGGACACGGATTGGATCAGTCCCTGAGTCACCGGAAAAATGATCTGACCGGAATTCTCAATGGTGTGGATTATGACAGCTGGAATCCCATCCACGATGCTTTTATTGCTCCGGATAATTATTCTTTTATGGATTTTAAAGGGAAAAGAAACTGCAAAGCCAGACTTCAGAATAGATTCGGATTGGAAATTGATCCGGATATACCTCTTTTTGCCATGATATCCCGTCTTGTTGAGCAGAAAGGAATAGAAGAACTCTGTAAACCCGGTTCGGGAATATTGAAAGATTTTTGCAATGAAAAAAAAGTACAGATGGTGATTCTGGGTACCGGGGAACCCTGGTGTGAAGAAGAACTGACCCGGTTGAGCCGCATTTTCCCGAATCTGTCGGTCAAAATCACCTACAATGAAGAGCTGTCTCATCTGATTGAAGGGGGAGCAGATTTTTTTATGATGCCCAGCCGCTATGAACCCTGCGGATTGAATCAGCTCTACAGTCTTAAATATGGAACGATCCCCATTGTGAGAAGAACCGGAGGACTAGCCGATTCGGTCAAAGACCCCGAGGATGTCGGCTGGGAAGAGGCCACAGGTTTTGCCTTTGACAAGGCCGACCCTCTGGATTTCAGACAGGCCCTGGATAGAGCTGTAAACTGCTGGGAGAATCAGCCACAGCTGATTGATGAAATGAGATTAAAAGGCATGAAGGAAGACTTTTCATGGGGTCCGTCGGCCCATTCATATCTTAAGATTTATGAGGAACTTGTCAGCCTGAAAAAAATATAAAATCTGTCAGAGAAAGCGATCCGGGAAGGATTATTTTTCAATCCCGGTCCTGCCTTGAATCCCCTGCTGATAATAGTGCTTGATCTCCTGAACTTCGCTCACCAGATCGGCGGCCTCAATGATTGAATCAGGAGCATATCGGCCCGTAAGTACCAGTTCTACATCCCCGGGTTTTGCCTGAATCAGAGCCAGCACTTCTTCCAGAGGAATCAGTTTCATTTTTAAAGCAACATTCAATTCTTCGGCTATGACCAGATTATAATGACCAGAAAGGACAGCACTCTGAATTTCCTTCCAGCCCTTCAAGGCTGATTCTACATCTGCCGGCGAAGGGTTCTGTTTTATAAACCGTGGCTCTCCGTATTGACGGATCTCAAGAAGCTGATCCTTCTCCAGAATACTCTTCATCTTTTCCAGCATTTTGATTTCGCTGTAATCACCATTTTTGAGAAACTGTCCAATAAAAACTGAAAGGCCGGCTCCCAGGGCTCTCAGGGTCAACCCCAGAGAGGCGGTTGTCTTTCCTTTACCATTGCCTGTATAAACCTGAACATAACCTTTCATTCCGGTCCTTCCTTATGATGAATCAATATTTCCGGCTCCACCGGGCGGCGATACCATTGGGCAGAGAGTTCCCATTTTTAGAAGAAAGAATCAGATCCACTGTCTCAATCTCACTTCTGTTTCTTCCTATTGTTCCAGCCAGAGCCGAGGCAAGGTCAGCTTTGGAAATTTCCGGATCATGGCAGGACAGGAGAAAGAAGGAGGGCTCCGGGACGAGAACCTGACGGCATCGGTCCATCAGGGAAGGCAGATCTCTTTTCAGAATCCAGGTCACCCCGCCCTTGGCCCGGCCGAAGGCAGGAGGATCGAGGATCAAGCCGTCATAACGGTTTCCTCTGCGAATTTCCCTATCGAGAAATCGACTTATATCGTCAACAATAAAGCGGATAGAATCTTCCGGGAGACCCGACTTGCCCCTGTTTGTACGAGCCCAGTTGACTGCACTCTTTGAAGAATCAAGATGACAGATCTCCGAGTCAGCCCTTCCTTTGAGTGCCTGGGCACAGACAATCGTGGATGCTCCGGTATAGGCAAATCCGTTGAGGATTCTGAGTGGATTCTCTGTCTCAGAAATGAAAGCCCCCAACCAGTCCCAGTTGTTCTGCTGTTCCGGATAGACTCCGATCTGTCCATTTTCAGATAATCTGATTTCCATCACAAGAGAGCCTGAACAGAAATCCGGAAGAGCTTCATCCTCCCGGGGAGTCATATTCCAGGAGAAGCCTTTTGACTCAATCCTGTATTCGTAATCGGGAGAAGACCATAATTCTTTCAGGGAAGGTGGAAAATCCGCCTGAGGAGCCTGACGGAGAAAGGTACAGCCTGAGACTCTCTCCAGCCGCTTGAGATGGCCGCAGTCCAGGAATTCATAATTGTCCTGACAGGCATTTTCATTCATTATTATCAATCCAGGCAGAGAATCTGATCTAGACGTTCGGATTGAAAACAGGGAACACCTTCAAAATTTCCGATACCTCGAAAAATACTCTGAAGTTTCGGATTGATAGAGGTAAAAACTTTTTCTGTAACGGAAATTCCGCCGGGTATTGTTTTATTTTTTTCCAGATGAGCAGCCAGATTGATGACTTCAGAAATGATCTGGCCCGTATCATTGTGGTACACGAGCTTTCCTGTATTGATTCCCAGTCTGAGCTCAATATAATCTTGTATGGGATTATGCTTTTCCATATTAAACAGGGTAATGGTTCTTTGAACCTCAACTGAGAATTTAACGGCTCTTTCAATCTGGTCTTTAAAGGCAAACGCCAGGATTCCCCCGTCTCCCGCCCAGGTCCAGATTCTTCCATCCGTATGGGACAGACTGTTCCTGAGAAATTTCCAGAGGTTTGTGTACACCTTTTTCATGACCTTGTCGCCGTGTTTATTTACAAGCCTGGAGTTTGCAACTATATCCACACTGATGATTGTTATGGGATAACTCTTACCGTCTTTTAAGGCTCCCCAGTTAGACATTTCTTTGCTTTCTGTTTTAATGGGCAGTACCTTTCGTTTAGTAAAATCATAAAAATACCCAGTATGGGTAAACTGCTGCAAAAAATAATCATACCCTTCCATCTGAAGGGTTCTGCCGAGGATCTGGTTATTATCAAGTTCTGCCAATAGTTTGATAAAATCATGAAGTTTATTGATAGATTCCATATTTTCGACCAATACAGTGGCGGCCGAACGGGCACCGATAGTAACAACCGATGTTTTTTCTGCCAAATCATAGAGATTGAATTTTTTATTCAGCATTCTGCCGATCTCATCCATTTCTTTGGATTTAATATTGGAGGCAATGGTTTCAATCAAAAGATTATTGAGGGACGGATCTAACATAAAAACTCCATATCTATATTGTCGACGCCATTATAGATAAATTATATATATATCTCAAGTATTATCTCCTATTCACAAATTTCAAAAAGGCGGATTGACCCAGGAGATTTATACTTTTATGATCCATTATTGGATATGAATAGTGCGGGAGATCATTATGAAAGAAAACAAAATAGATACAAAGGGAAATCCCGTGGATGATTGGATGTTTTCAGGACCGATTCGCCCTCTCCTCTTCCGTCTCAGCCTCCCTATCCTGGCAGGAATGTTCTTCCAGCTCCTCTATAATATTGTCGACACCTGGTTTGTCAGCCGGATTGACCTGAAGTATGACAGTCTCCGCATTAAAACGGGAGCATTGCCCTTTCAGTTCAATCTGACCAGCCTCTCCTGTTGTTTTTAACCAGACAGCAATGACTCCGCCCACTAAGGCGATTACAGAAGGACCGATGACACTGGCAGGACCATCGATTTCAAGTGTTAACACTTCATTTACATAGGGCATAATATTGCCATACTGATCTTCCAGCCTGTATTCCACCCTGACCGTATCCCAATCTCCCGTAGAAAGATCGGTATAATCTGCCTTTACTGCTAAAAGGGATGCTATTCCGGAACCAAAGGTTTTTCGGCAGACTTCTTCACCCTTGTAATGACCGATGATTTCAAAGATATCTTCATCCTCCCCCCAACCGGCATTGTATTTCATAAAAAGGTTGATAATATCATTGATTTTCAGCTTGTACCTGGTCATCAGGAGGCCCATGCGGAGATAATGATACCATCTGAGTTTCTCTTCACCATGAATCATCACATAACTCATCATATTCCTGAAAACCTGTTTGTCTCTGGATGAAAATGGGAGCTCCTCGGCCTGAAATCCCACCAGATCTTTCAATATCACCGGAGGATGCTCCATATGGGGGTAATTTTTCCAGTCCGGCTGGTATGTTCCGATAAGGTGATTATTTTTATATACCGAGATGCTGTCACAGTTGGTATACACCTCGATGGGTAGAATACGGGCAGCAGCTCTCTCGCCTTTGGCAAATAAAGAAGCAGGTTCCATGACTATTTTTTTTTCCGGACTTATCTGGCTGGAATAAACGGCGGTTGCCATTTTAGGAATACGAAACATATCAGAGACGCCATGGTAACAGATTCGGTCTCCGCTGCCGAACTCTCTGTGAGTATTATAATCCCAGGCACACCATCCTATGGCACCGCTGATCCTTGGATGACCCATCATAAAATTCAAAACTCTGAGATGCCTCAGGGCATGTTCCCGCAGCCTTTCTTCCTGGTCAAAACGCTTGGTTGGAAACATATGACCATTGAATTCGGTCACCAGATAGGGAATCGATCCACGACGGATCACTTTATCCGGATTTCTCAGGATTTTTTTTGAACCGCTGTGAATAAAATCATTCATCGTATATACATCCTCGAGAGTTTCACTCTTCTGGATATACCGGACTCCTCCGGTCTGCCTTGAATCATCCAGATCTCTCGCCAGCCTGTTTGTTCGGGCATAGAATTCATGATGATCCTCGGATTCATTGATTCGGACTCCCCATAAGATAAGCGAAGGGTGATTCCAGTCCCGGCGGATCATCTCTTCAAGGGCTGAACAGGCATTATCCTGCCACTCCTGATTGCCAATATGCTGCCATCCCGGGAGTTCTTCAAACACCAGAAGTCCGATCTCATCACAGCGATTCAGAAAGTCTGAAGACTGAGGATAATGGGAAGTTCTCACCAGATTCAGTCCCAGATCATTCTTAAGACGATCTGCATCCTGCCTCTGTTCCCGGGCCGGCATGGCATATCCGACATAGGGATAGGATTGATGCCGGTTGAGTCCCCGTAATTTAATCTTTTCTCCATTCAGATAAAAACCGTCTGATCTAAAGGCTGCGTCTCGAAATCCGATCCTTCTGGATATTTTATCTTCCGGGACTTCCTCTCCCCTGGATTTCTGAAGAAGAGCTGTGATTGTATACAGAGCAGGATGATCAGGAGACCAATCCTCAAGACCAGTCAAATGATTCAGCTTGATTTTGTGCCCAGATTTTCCAGGAAATATTTCAATTTCTTTGTCCAAAGAAACAAAACTTTCTTTTCCGGTATTCAAAGTAAATGAGAGAATCCTGGTAAGGACCTCTAATCCGCTGTTCTGAATGTAAAATTCAGTCTCAACAGATTTTTCATATGACCC
>NZ_JAQIBL010000161.1 GCF_027859075.1 Oceanispirochaeta sp.
CGGTGATTCCAATTCTATTATTCCTGAGGAAAGACATATGGCTGTGGTTGAACAAGCCAAAACCTGGGACAGAATCAATCTTTTTTTCAAGTGGTCAAATGGGGCTGTTTTTATGAGGCAATTTTATCTTGGACAGCTGTGTTATTAAATATACTTTCTGGGAGCGGGGATTAATGAAACCAGCTGATCTAATATGGAAAACTTTCATCATTAAATAATAAGGACAAGTATTCTATCAGATTGATGGACACAAGTATCTTCCGATTTTCTTCAACAGAAATACAATTTACCTAAAATACTGAAGCATCAACATTTCTGTCATGATTTGCTTTTCGCATATTAAATTGTCAGTCAGTATGGGCCCTCGAGAACTCAGATCATAAGAGTTTTTAACAAGTCTTCTGCCTCGGAGACCAGATAGTGGTCAAATGAGAAGGAACCAGCCAAAACAAGGCCTTGTTTTGTCTAATTTTTGACTTTTTAATACCTTGTTTGGTTAAAACCCTGGTCTATGTACCGGAATATTCATAATAGAGAAAGTTTCTCAGGCTTTAAATGACTGATTGGATGTCTGTTCTGACAAAGTCATTTCCTTTATACAACAAGGGTTCATTCAAATATCTGGCTAATGCATAGGCACAGCAGTCTCCCATATTCAGAGAGGCCTGATGACGCCCCTTACCAAAGCGGAGCCATCCTTCATAAGCCAGTGTTCTCATAGCAGAATCAAAGGGAATAATCACGATCTCACAGTTATAGAGGATTCGCTCCAGAGCCTGATGACCAGGGTCTCCTTTTCTGGATTGAACAACAATATCTGCTTCAAGGGCATTTAAGGGTGATATGGTTTTCCTTTCTCTACCGCATAGATGTCTTAGGTAGACATCCCGATCCTCTTCAGCAAAAAGAACAGCCAGCAGGGCCGATGTATCAATTACCATGAAAAACTCCATCCTGATCGTATCCAAGAATCTCATCAGGACTCCTGGTATCAAGATCCGGCAGGGAGGCACATTCATTTGAAATGGCTTTGATCCTCTCCAGGAGAAAAGGATCTGCCTCTTTTGAGAATTCCAGAGACCTTTTTTTCTCCTCCAGAGCCTCAAGGATAGCTTGAGTCATTGAAATATTCATTTCTTCTGCTATCTCTCTGGCCAGATATTCAACTTTCGGGTTCCTTACACTGATGGACATAAGCCCTCCGTATATACAATTATATGATAGTATATACAGAAAATCAAATTAATCCATCATCGGTTAAACCTCCGTCTGTACTCCGAGGGACTGCAGGAAAAAGCGTCCCTGAAGAACCGGTTAAACCGGGATACATCTGAGAAACCGCAGTCTTCGGCTACAGTGAGGATTTTATCATTGCCAGAACGAAGCCGCTGAAGGGCCGCTGCCAGTCTCCTCTGTTTCGAAAAATCTCCCGTACTTTTACCCGTATACTCTTTAAACCGGCGGCAGAGGTTGGCCGAATTCAGACCGCTGATCTCACACAGATCATCCAGACGGACAGATTCGGTGTAATGTTTTTCCAGATAGACCACGTATACAGCCTCCATCCTGAACCTGTATACGTGGTCATCTTTTTCGATGACAGGGGCTGCCCGGCACAATTCTATCAGAAAGAGCTTGTACAGGGTCTGAAGAGCTGTCTCACTTCCCCATCCCTCCGACTCCTGCTCCATGAGCAGCATTTTCAGTAAGACTGTCATTTTATCCGGATCTTTGACACTCATATGGATAACGCCGTTAAGACGGTTTTCCAACCCCTGATGAATGGGAATCAGATCGTAAAGCTTTTGAGAGAGGGGATCAGGGAGATCAGGAAGGGATGTGAGATTCGGGTCAATATAGATATTCATCAATTCCACTGATCCCTCTGCCGTTTTCAGGGAGTGGAACTGCCTGAAATTCAGGATGGTCAGCCCCCCGGAACTCTCATCATAGGTTTGACCGGCGGTAATATGTCTGAACCGCCCTCTGATGACATACAGGATTTCTATAAACTCATGGCTGTGGAAGTCATGCTGACCCTGTTCAAAATGCTCAAAATACTCCAGAGCAAGACCATACTTCCCCAGGCGCTCCTTGCTGAAGGATGAGACAGGTCTCTTGATGGCTTGTAAAGATTCG
Source organism: Oceanispirochaeta sp. (assembly GCF_027859075.1). Lineage (NCBI taxonomy): Bacteria > Pseudomonadati > Spirochaetota > Spirochaetia > Spirochaetales > Spirochaetaceae > Oceanispirochaeta > Oceanispirochaeta sp. The sequence goes on from NZ_JAQIBL010000161.1 coordinate 2,140, forward strand.
CTTTGCATTTTGTAAATATACGCCAAGATTTACAACATATAAAGGCTTATCTTATCTAAAAACAGAAGCTACAGGAGAAACAGGATGAATGCAAGAGAACGTGTATTAGCCGTATTGAACAGGGAGAAACCGGACAGGGTTCCCGTTGATATCTGGCTGGTTCCCGAACTTGTGGAAAAATTCAAGAACGAGCTTCAGGTGGAAGATGAAATGGATATCTACCGGAAACTGGATGTGGATAAAATCGTCTGGCTCGGCATCCCCTACAATGGTGTGGTTCTGAAAGATCCGAATGAACATCAGGAAGTCAATCACTGGGGTGTGAAGTTTGAAGAGATCGAAGCCAATGAAGGTGTCGCCTACGGAGAAGTGTGCTTCAACCCCCTGAAAGGGATGGAAACTCTGGAGGAGCTGGATGCCTATCCCTGGCCTGATCCCGATGATTTTGACTATGCCACAGCGGCAGCCGAGGCTAAAGAACTGGCAAAAGAATTCGTGACCCTGGGCCCTTGGGTGTCCCTGTTTGAAGTGTACTGCCAGATGCGGGGTCTGGAACAGGCCTTGATGGATACGGTGATGGCACCGGAGTTCCTCCACAAGGCCCTCGATTACATTGCCGACTCCCAGGGAGAGATGGTGAAGCGTTTTCTCGAAGCCGCTAATGGCGCCATCGACCTTGTTTTTGTCAGCGATGATATGGGTTCTCAAACCAGCCTGCTCATGTCTCCCGACTCATTTGATGAGTTTCTGTTTCCCAGGTTGAAAAAATGGTGTGATATGGTGCACTCCTATGGTGCCAGAACCCTCTTTCATACCGATGGAGCCTCAGAACCCATCATCCCCCGGCTTATTGAAGCGGGAGTGGATGTTCTGAACCCTATTCAGCATGTGTGCCCGGGAATGGATTGCAGTTCCCTTAAGGAAAAATACGGAGATAAAATCATATTCCATGGTGGAGTAGAGAACCAGAAAATACTGCCCTTTGGCAGTGCAGCAGAAGTGGCTGCAGAGACAAAGCTGTGCCTGGATGAGCTGGGACCCGATGGATATTTGCCCTGTTCCTGCCATTTCGCACAAGCCAGTACGCCTGTTGAGAATATTATGTCTCTGATAGATACAGTGAAGAACTACTCCATCCCGGAAAAGTGAAACAAAGCATTCTGGTAATGCTTTCCCTTACTAAAGAGGGAACAGTACTTCCAAAAAATACCGCGGTCATTGTCGAAAGAATCCAGAACAAAGAGATATGGTTACAGATTCCTGAGGCTGCATTTGTTTAGAGGGAATTATCCAGGGATAAAACTACAGTTTACACCCACTTATCCACTTCCCTCAGCATATACTCCCCCTCGTCCCGGTTTTTCACCAGAGCCTTGATCCAGACACCTTCTGGTTTGAGGTTCTCCATAAGAATTCGGATCTCATCGGGTTCAACATCCAGGATCTGGATGCCTTTACCCGCCTTCTGGATCTTCTGATAAATGGGAAGATGATCACTGGCCCGGCCGTTTCCGGCACCATAGACCCATTGAATGGCATTGAGTTCGGGAATATCAAGGAGTACATCCAGATGTTTGAGAACCCCGGGGCCATCCACATGAAAGATGCTGGCCTCGGTCCCCCGGATCTCCTGAATGATACCCTCCAGAAAGAATTCCCCGAACTGTTCCTCACTGATCATATAGGAGAAATCATTGGAGGGGACGTGCCATTTTTTACGGGAGACAATACCGGGCCAGCCGCAGCAGGGCTGTCCGGCGCTTTTTGTTTTTTCATGATAATAGTCAAACAACTGAATAAACTCGGGGGTGATTTTCTTTATTCCCTTTTTAATCTCCTGGGGGGCATCGTAGAGGTCCATACAGAGCGTCTCTGGCCCCCTCATACCGCTCAGACAGTCGGCACCCCCATGCAGATCGGGCCACCCGACAAAAAACCGTCCGGGAGCCAGGTCAAAGAGGGCGTCATAGAGCTCCTCAATTTTCATAAATTTTTCACCCTTCCGGTCCGGTGAAAGAGTCTCCAGATCTTCCCATTGTTTCAGAAAGGGTTGTATATAACTGGTCGTCTCTTCATAGACCAGAGAACCGCCGTAATAGGAAGAGTATAGGTCGGGTCCCAGGTTGGGAAAAACGACGGGCAGGGCATCTCCCAGGTATTCATACTTGTCCAGCTCATAGAGCTGGTTTTCAATGGCCAGGTCCACATCCAGCCAGAGAGCGCGGATGTCTTCCGGCCTGTCAGGCTCAGGAGATTGATGTATTTTTGGTGCACATATTGAGATGACAGGCCGGTCAATAATCTCATTCTCCCAAAAGGCATCCTGCCTGTCCAGCCTCAGCTTTAGATCATCCACACCCTTGATTAGCTCATTTATCATCTCATTCTCCTCTTCCTCAGAACCAGATGAAAACAGCCATGGTTCTACTCCACAATAGAGAGATCAGGATCTAAGTGGCTGCTCTCTGCATCTCTTTCTGGTAATCCCCGGGAGTCCTTCCATACTTCTTTTTAAAGAGTCTGAAGAAAGATCCCTGGTTGGAAAATCCTGAAAGTTCACAAATCTCGGCAACAGTGTTGTTCTTATCCCGGAGGAGCAGCTCGGCTCTTTCCAGGCGGAAGAAATTTATATATCCGGCAATACTGTAGGCTGTATGAGACTTGAACAGCCTGTTCAGATAAGCCGTGGTGAGCCCGAAATAATCCGCAATGGATTCGGCGGAAAGATTAAAGTCACGTAACTGGGACTGGATGATCTCTTTTACATCCAGCACAGTCTGATCATGTTTCTCTTCTTTTTTATTTCTGCAGGAAGCCAGGGTCTGAATGATAATGTCAGCCAGGATTCCCCGGACTTCCTCAATGGTCTCGGGACTCTGCACCTGAAAGATCATGGGAGTCATCACTGAATGTTCCTGCAGATGGTAGGTTCTCTGCAGCTGTTCCACCAGGGAACTGAGAGTCGCGGTCAGTCTGAGAATGAGCCTCCTAAGATCCCGGGGTTCATGAGTCCTCCCATAATCAATCATCTCATCAAGAGTCCTTAATGAATCTTCTTCGGAAAGAGAATTCACGGCTTCTTCAAAGAGTCTCTCCTTGTCCTGAGGATATAGAAAATCCTCTATCGAGCGGAGTGCGGTGGAACCCATATAGATGAACTGCCCCTTCCCCAGGAGGAAGCGGTATTCCGAGAGTTGAAGAAGGTCGCTGAAATCATGATCCAGGTCCAGAACATCCGTATTCAGGTTCCCCAGGCTGGAAGTAATGGAAAGAATGCCTTTCTTTTTATACTCATTATGGATGCTTTCCATCCCGTCCCGAATCTGTTCAAACCAGATCAGTTCATCCAGATCTCCCAAATGTCCTGTATTGAAAGGATTGATTAAAAAAATCAGAGAGTCATTTCCATATTGAAAATGATCATATCCGAACCCCTCCAGCCTGAAAGACTCTTCATAAAATCCGAGGATTCCCTCCAGAACAGTCTGCTGTTCCACCAGATTCAGGGTATGTGAAAAGGTAGAGAAATCATCCACCTGAACCATCAGGAGCAACAGGGGCCGGTCAAGGGAGACCGAGAACCCGAGCTCACCCGACCTGCTTTCAAAAAGAGCCCGGTTCTCTTCGGTGCTGCTGCGGCAAAAGGCCAGCAGGATCTGATTTCTGGTATTCTCAAGGTAGATTTTGCGGCTCTTTTGAGCCGTCTTCAACTGACGGTTGATCAGAATAGAGAGTCCCAGGATCAGCAGAACCGTGGCCAGGAGCCCCAGGGACACAAATCGTATTCGTTTGAGATACATTTCACCTTCCACTTTAAGGTCTTCCACGATGGAAGTGATAAGAGAATCAAACTCCCTGGTTGCATCATCCAGGGCTTCCAGGGCATAGAGAGTATCATCGAGAAGAAAAATTTCTTCCGCACTCAACTGATTCTGCATTCTCAGTTTATACATGGTATGAAGAAATCCGTTCACCATGACCTTTTCACTCAATCCTGACTGGATGATAAGATCAAAAGAATAGCTTGCATTATTAAGCTGTACCTCCGTGTAGCGCCAGACCCGCATCGCCCCGGCCATACGGCTCTGCATGTCGTGATTCATCTGAGATTCCTCATTTTTGATTAAGGAGTCCAGAGAATTTGAAAAAGCTCTGTACCGGGTAGACCATTCTTTCAATATCCGGGGCGTATCCGAGTCGGAAACGGTGTAACGTCCCAGGAGTATCAGATATGTCAAATTTTCAAACTGGTTCCACTCTGTTAACAGAGACTGAGACTCCAGAGCCAGAGACTGAATCCTGTTGGATTGTGTCGTATTGAATAAGACGACAAGGGTTAAAAGGCATAGAATCAGAAAGGTCAGAATGAAGAGTCCAAAAAAACTGTGGATTTTTCTCATCCCGACAGTTTATCATAAGGATCATCTGTCCTACAAAAGGAATTCTATTGATCATCCCCGAAAATCACTCGAAGAGAAGGATCTTATTGTTTTTAATTTCTCTCACACTCCTCGCTCAGGGGATAGGAGCCCAAAGTGCTGATCTTAATCAAAGGATTCTGAAAGTCTGGGATTTTAAGAATACAGAAGAAAGAACCAGGATCTCCATGACAAGGGTGGACAGACTCTTTTTGGAGGCCCATCCGGGAATACGTCTGGAGCATATAGGATTTTTTGACCAGGAATATATTCCGGCCCTGAAGGCGGCCCTGCTGGCGGGATCAGGCCCGGATGTGTTATGGATTCACCACGGTTCCGAGTTCAATGAATATTCATCCTACCTCACCCCCCTTGAATCCTATCAGGATGAGGACTTTCCCGACATCCGTATAGAATCCCTGGATGTCTGCCGGAGCAGAGAGGGCCGTCTGATGGCTCTTCCTTTGACTTATCAGGGGATGGGCTGGTATTACAATAAGCAGATTTTCTCCGAAGCCGGTCTTGATCCAGAGAATCCACCGACAGACTGGAAGGACTTCCTCCGGGTCTGCGAAGTGCTCAAATCAAAGGGGATCACCCCCATTGCCACCGGGAACAACAGACCTCTGACCACAGAGTTTATTAGAAGGTCCCTTATCAGCGCCTTTTTTGAAGATGATGAGATCAAAAGATTTTATCACAAAGGCTGGGGATCACAGACTGACAGGTTCAGGGTCATCATCGAATTTATCAAGGAGCTGAGGGACAAAGATTATTTTGATCCCCAGGGGATTTTCAGATCCTACTTCGGCTATGGAGCCGACAGCTTCGGTTCAGGCGGGTCCGCCATGATGCTGGGTCTGATCTCGGATACCCTGAACTGGAAACAGTTTTCAGACTCTCTAGGTAAAGAGAATATCGGTTATTTTCCAAATCTGAACCACCCCGGGATGTCCAGGCCGGGGGCTCAACTTTTACAGCCGGCGGGAATCATGGTCGCCATCAACAAGGACTCGGAGAACAAGGAGGACGCCTTTGCCTATATAAAGCACCTTTTTTCACAGGAGAGTCAGAACATCCTTGTCAGTGAACTGGGAATGATGATCCCCATGAAAAACCTGAGTCTTCCGGAAGAGGAGTATCCCGTCCTCAAAGAAATTAAAAAGGCCCTGAATCTGCCTGCCTTAGATCCTGAACTGTTTGTCCCCTCAGTTAAGGTGGGAGACCTTCAGTACCGCCTGGATGATCTCCTGATCAATACAAAAGAGATTTCCGTCAATGACTATATTCAGAAAATGGCCAGAGAACTCCTATTTTATTGATAAACAAATCTTCCTAAATAGCAGAATTTAGAAGAAAAAGCACAATCTGACTGGGACGGAACCTCTCTTATGTCATTGATCCTTCAAATTGAGACTACCCTTATCTTATGGACCGGGGTCAAAATGAACTCAATCTTATCAAGGCCCTTTGGCCTTAATATGGTACCCGTCAAAGCTGCAAATCGGCTTTGATAGATTTTAGGAGGAACCTGATGAAAATAAAGAAGGGTTTTATTGTATTACTTGTGTTTTTGGGGATCTGCCTGCCGATTATGGCCGGAGGTCAGAAAGAAAAATCAAAGGGTATGAGTGATGAAAAAGTCACTCTCACCGTCTGGGACTTTAAGTACAGCGAAGAAGTCATGGGCTCTGCTCTTAAGGACATGGACTCCCTCTATATGACTGCCAATCCTGGTGTGGAGATCAAACATGTTGCTCAGCCCCATGACAACTATTATGAGATTCTGGCATCCTCTCTCAGCAGCGGTATAGGACCTGATGTACTGATGGCTCATACGGATCAGAGGATCTGGAACATGGAAGAGGTCCTGTTGCCTCTGGACAGTTACATTGCCAGTTGGAAAGATGATATTGCAGACTCTGCCTGGGTAGCCTGTTCCTCAACAAAAGATAGCGATAAAAATATCAAAATCATTCCCCTGACCGCTCAGGGAATTGGAATCTACTACAATAAGGCAAACCTGAAAAAGGCCGGTGTTGATCCCAATGCCGACTTCAGTGATGCCAGTGCCTTTATGGAGGCATGTGAAAAGCTGAAGGCTGCAGGGATTCCCGCGATTGTCATGGGCAACGGCGGAGCCCCCTACGGAGTTGATTTTACCTATAGAACACTCCTGGCCAACTTCTACGGACCCGAACTGACCGGGTTCAGCAATGGCAAAGCCAATTTTACGGATGAAGCCTTTATTGAGGCAACCCGGATGCTGAAGACAATGTTC
>NZ_JAQIBL010000162.1 GCF_027859075.1 Oceanispirochaeta sp.
GAACTGGGACATGCCTGGCATCATGAGGTGCTGAAAAAGGCTCCTGCCCTGCACCGTCATTATCCCATGACTCTGGCCGAAACCGCCTCTATTTTTTCTGAAACCCTGGTATTCCAGGCCTGTTACCACCAGGCGGGAGATCAGGAAAAAGCATCTCTTTTGGATAGTACTCTGATGGACTCCAACCAGGTCATCACGGATATACTCTCCCGCTTCCTCTTTGAGAAGGAATTGATGAAAAAAAGGGCTGAGGGGGAGTTGTCTCCTGAAAACCTGAAGGACATGATGCTCCGGGCCCAGGAAGCGACCTACGGTGATGCTCTGGAACAATCAGAAAGACACCCCTGGATGTGGGCTGTCAAAGGACACTACTATAATCAGGATCTGGCCTTCTACAACTTCCCCTATGCCTTCGGACTGCTTTTTGCCCTGGGTCTGTACAGTCTCTATGAAGAGATGGGTGAGGATTTTTCAGTATTGTATAAAAAAGTACTCCTGAAAACAGGACGCGCCAGCGCCGAAGACTGCGCCGCCGAAGCGGGCATCGATATTACAAAACAGGATTTCTGGGACAGAAGTCTGGGGGTGATCAAAAAGCAGATAGACGACTACTGCTCTCTGGTCCAGTCATGAGGGTATTTGCGCACCGCGGCGCCTCAGCTTATGCTCCCCAGAACACCCTGCCCTCCTTCAAAAAGGCTCTTGAATTGAAGGCCTCCGGGATAGAGCTGGACGTGCAGCTTTCCTCTGATGGAGTTCCGGTCGTCATTCATGACTTTTTCCTGGATAGGACCAGCGATGCCAGCGGCTTTATTCACAGCCTGACCTGGCAGGAAATCCGCAAGGCTGATGCAGGCCTCTGGTTCGGCCCGGAGTTCAAGGGAACTCCCGTTCCCAGTCTGGAAGAGGTGCTGGCCCTGATTCCCAGGGATGTCACACTGAATCTGGAGATAAAATCCATCAGCTCCCTGGAAGAACCAGTGGCAAGGATTGTCTCGGACCTTCTGAACCAGGAGAAAGAAAGGGATCTCATCGTCTCCTCCTTCAACCACCCCATTTTAAAGGAGTATCAATCCCTTGATCCCGATGTGAAGATCGGCATCCTCACAGGAAGTGATTTTATCGGCTTTCCCGCCTATGTGGAGGCCAGCGGATTGAGACCCTTCAGCATTCATCCCCAGGCCACATACCTTTCTGCCGAAACGATCCGGGAATATCATGAGAGAGGATGGCAGGTCCTGACCTATACGGTGAACTCATTGGAACAGGCCGGGATGGTTCAAAACTTAGGTGCGGATGGTATCTTTTCGGATTACCCCGATCTGTTAACCCGGTGAAACCTCAGAAACATCAATAGCGGTACTCCAGATTAAGGCTCAGAGAACTTGTGTCATACCTGACACCGGCACTTCCTGGATAAAAGCCTCGAAGAGAGCCGCTGTTGTTGTAAACCGCAGTATCTCCCTGAAATTCATGAACAGAATCAATATCTAAGCTTAAGGCCAGGGAAAAGACAGGAGTCCAGTGCCAGCTGGAATAAATGGAGAGTCCGGTATAGCTTCCCTTCCGGAATGTATCATAAAAGTGCAACCCCCGGAATTTGTGATAATCGTGATCATCCACAGAAACCATCCAGCTGTATATAAAAGTCCAACCACCGGTAAAGGATCCCTCCCTGAATGAAATGCCTCCTCCGATATAGGGAATTCTGTATTCAATATCATAGTCGATTCCATTCTGCCCGATGAGGGTTTCGTAATCAGATCCAGGATAATCCAGTTCCTTCAGAGAATCCGTCCAGCCCCACTGGATCAGCTTGAAACCGCTCAGAAAATCGAGGTTAAAATTATATGTCCTGTAGAACCGGACTGTGGCATTATAGTCCACCAGCAGAGAGTGGGTCAGGTAAATATCACTCAGGGAGTAATGGGTCCATTCCGTGTCGGTCTGGCTGAAGTAACCCGAAAGCCAGTCATGGTCGGTCATCTCTCCTGTTGAGGGGTTTATGGTGCTTCCTGCTGCGGCATTGAGGAACAGCACATTCCCGATGTTGACAGAACCGGAAAGACCGCTGATCAAGGCCGGATTGATTTCCCAGTGAAGGCGGCTCATATAAGGATAGGGTTCACTGCTGCTGTCGTACACCAGTTCATCTGAAAAACCTGTCATATAGGAGACAAAGGGACTCAGCGAGAGTTCTGCTGTTCTGCCTGGGGAAAGGAGTGCGCCCGACCTTGCCTGCAGGGCACTGAGAGGCAGGGAGGCAGTACACAGGAGAAAAATCAGGACCGTCAATCTCATACACATATTGTATCTTCCGGGAGAAGAAAAAACCAGCACTCCTGCAAACCCTTTCATGTCTGTCCCCTCTTTTCCAAATAGTGGCTCCCCTGCTACACTTCGTACACTATGAAAGCAGCTCCATTGATACAACTGACCGACCAATACCTCCCGGAATACCCTGAAAAAGGAAAAGGCCCCCCCCTCAGCTGGACCTGGAACCCCGGTGAATCCTGGGTCATCCTGGGAGAAAACGGCTCAGGGAAGACCCATTTCTCAGAACTCATCGCAGACAACATGCCTGGAAGAGTAGACAAGGTCTCCTTTGAAGACCTGGAAGAACTGCTGGAAAAACAGATCAGACAGGACGACTCGGAATACACGGGAAAGGTGGATACAGGGACTCCCCTCTTTGAATTCCTGGGCTTGAAAATCGGAGGAGAAATACCGACAGATGCTCCCCCTCCCCCCAGTGGTCTGGAGAAACTCATGAACTCGGGCCTCCGGATACTCTCCACCGGAGAGATCCGTAAATCCCTGATCTACAAAGCCCTGCTGGGAAAACCGGAGCTGTTAATCCTGGATGAACCCTTCGATGGTCTGGACAAAGAATCGGTTCTGCAGATGCAGGACATGATTAATACCCTGATCAGGGAGGGCTTTCCAGTCCTGATGATTCTCAATAGAAAAAGTGAGATTCTGCCGACTCACAGCCATGTTGCTGTATTCAGAGACTTCCATCTCGTCTTTAAGGGCAGCCTGAAAGAGTGGGTGCACTTTGACAGCCTGGATGTGCCTTCGGAGCAGAAAAATTTAAAAATACCGGCCTCACCGGGAAAAGCATATCAGGGAGGAGAAGACCTTCTGGTGGATATCCGCAATACCAGTATCAGATATGGAGACAAGACGATCCTGGACAGGGTGAACTGGCAGGTGAAACGGGGAGAGCATTGGAAAATCACCGGCCCCAACGGTGCCGGAAAATCCACACTCCTGGGCTTGATTACAGGGGACCAGCCCCAGGCCTATGCCAACGACATCCGGCTTTTCGGAAAACCACGAGGCAGCGGTGAGTCAGTCTGGGAGATCAAGGAGAAGCTGGGGATCATCTCACCGGCCCTGCAGCTCAGCTACAGAGTCAGTCTGACCGCCCGAATGTGCATCGTCTCCGGACTGTATGACAGCATCGGCATCTACAACAGCGTTCCTCCCCGGGAACGGGCCCTGGCGGATGAGTGGCTGGGCTATATCGGCATGTTTGATAAGGCGGAAACCCCCCTGAAACGGCTGTCCTATGGAGAGCAAAGGCTGCTGCTCATTGCGCGGGGGCTGATTAAACATCCTCCCCTTCTCATCCTGGATGAACCCTGTCAGGGCCTGGATGACAGAAACAGGGAAAGGATTCTGGAAGTTCTTGGTAATTTTGCAGGCGAATCGGAATCGACCCTCCTCTATGTGACTCACCATGAGGAAGACAAAATCAGGCACATTGAAAGGCATCTGTGTTTTCACCCCTGCAAGGGAGGTTTTACATTGACCTCAGACGCTCTTCCACTTCCCCAATAAGACTGTCGGGAGTCGAGGCCCCGGCGCTGAGTCCGATGATATCGTATCCGGCGGCCTCTTGAGGAATTTCTGAGGCATCCTGGATGTACCAGCAGGGGATTCCTGTGTCCTGAGCCGTCTTATAGAGGCGCTGGGTGTTGGCACTATCTTTCCCACCGATGATAAGGCAGGCATCCACACGGGTGCATAACTCTTTCAGAGCTTCCTGACGTTTACTTGTGGCGGAGCAGATGCTCTCTACAATCTTTAAATCCGCACATTTTTCTTTGAGAACATGACAGACCCGGTCGTATTCATCCTGTTTAATCGTGGTTTGACTGATCACCATGACAGGGCCTTTCAGAGACAGATTTCCTGCTTCTTCAGGGTCGCTGATCACGATGGGGTTATCTGCAAAACCAGCCAGTCCCTTGATCTCCCCATGATCGGGATCACCCACGATCACCGTATGATAACCCAGAGAAGAATACTTTCTGACTGTTTTCTGTGAGGCGATAACCTTTGGACAGGTTCCGTCCATGACAAGGCTTCCCCGTCGATTGAGAGCCTCTCTTGTCTGGGGAGGTATCCCATGAGCCCGGATAATCACGCGGCAGTCTGAGGGCACATCTTCCGGGGATTCCACTGTCTTGACTCCCCGGACGGCAAAGTCATTGATAACCCGGGGATTATGAATGATAGGGCCCAGAGTATAGACTTCGCTGTCCTCAAAGTTTACGGCTTCCTCCAGGGTGCCCACCGCCCTGCGGACTCCCAGACAGAATCCCATTTCATCGGCACGGATGATCGTCTTCTTATTCTTCTTCATTCTGACTTATTATGGAATATACACATACACTGTGTCATCCCCGCCCAGCTCCAGATTGTAATCCTCCAGATGCACCGCTTTGCCTGTGGAATGAATAAGTATGGTCCTGCGATTCATATAGGAATTACCCGAGGACAAGCGGTTCAGGAGGATTTGAAAGCTCTGGTTTTCCACGGAAAAACGGGAAATATCCCAGGAACGAAAAGAATCCATCCAGGGAGGGACCGAAAAACGGCCGTTTAAATCATAGGCAATCTCTGGAAAGTCTCCCCTTTCGATGGCAGAAATTAGATCCAACTCTTCCTGAGGGTTAAATTGACCCGAGCCGTAGGGAAAGGCCAGTGTCGGCAGAGAAACCGGAGTTCCCATATAATCAGAGAGGATTCTATTGCTCTCCCCAATCTCCCGGAGAAAGGCATCAATCGTCATTTTCTCCCGGAAGGTATGGGTCAGACTGTGATGCCCCAGATGAAACTCTCTGAGGGCATAGCGTATTTTATCCCTGACAACGGGCATGCCTTCATAGGGAAAACCCGGATTGGACAGCCCACCTCGCTGCCTGAAGGGTACTGCATCAAAGGAGATATAAAATGTCAGGTTGTAGTGATCTCCCGTTTTTTTAAAATAACGGGTATAGATGGCAGCCAGACAGTTCGGGTCCAGTTCCCAGGAATCCGGTTCTTCTCCCCGGGAATAAGCCTCAAGGGTTTCTTCATTCCACAACAGCTGTGTGGCCCCCGCATCATCCGCACCCAGAACAATGGGGCGCATCCCCGAGGGTACAGATGAAAAATCCCCTGTAGCAAAATTCAGGTCTGAAAGGGGGTAATACTTGTACTTGATCAGAAATGCCATGAGATGATGCACTCGGGGAAGGGACAATTCATACAATTCATCCTCTCCAATTTTATGAAAGCAGAGAACGGGAATTTGTCCTGATTTGTTATGGGGGTAAATAATAGTGGCACCCTGTTTTTGGACACTCACAGGAGATTCATATCTCAGACTCTCAAGAAGGAAGGACTCCGGGTCCTTCTCTTTAAGAGAACGGACAAAAATCAGCCGAACCGGCATACCCTCTCCATCAATAAGGATACGGTAAAGGTTACCCCCGGTCCTGGCACTCAGGGGAAAAGAGCACCCGAGAAAAAAAAGGAGCATATAAATGGTGAAAACTCTACGCCGGGAGATCAATCGTGGATAAAGATCTTAGAGAGAAGAGAGTGCTTGTGAGGCCTGCTGGCCGACAGGAGTGGAAGGTGCCAGATCCTTAGCCTTTTGATAGGCACTCTTGGCATTCTGCTTGCTTCCACTTCCCAGGTAAGCCGTTCCTTTCAAGAACTGGATCTGCTGTTCTTCATCAGAGCTGAGAGATGCATTGGAGCTTTCAAAACCTTTGATCAATTTGACAGCATCATCGTAGGAGAGTGAACGGATAAGCAGATCACTCATCCTGATAACATAGGCTCCCTGAAACTCCTTTTCAAGAGAATCAATCTCTACATCCTGCAGACTCCGGGCATAATCCCTTTTCTGTCCCAGTGCATCGTAGCAGATGGCGCTGAAAAACAGACAGTTCTGGTCCTCAAAAAATTCCCAACCCTCTTCAAAGTTAATAAGAGCTTCTTCATAATCATCCTGATCCAGCAACTTCATTCCAGCATACAGATAGGTGAAGGCATCTTCCATCCCCGTACTGTCTGAAACACTTGCCTCGGCACCGCGGACACCCATGGTTGCTTCATGCTGCCATTTTTCATTACCCGTACTGAGGGTCAACTTCTTTTTAAGATCCAGGGAGGTTGCAGCCACAGAGGCGCTTCCCCGCATTAACTCACGAACTTCGTAAGTCCCGTCTCTCGAGAGGGATACAATAGAATTACCGACCAGCAATTCGGCATAACCGTCACCCGACAGCTTCAGTGTAGCACTATCTGAAAGCTCATCACCTATACCGACTTCCTGCCAGCTCCCTGATTTCTGAACTTCAAGTATACCTTCAAGATAATCAACAGATGTATCTGCAAATATAAAAACCGGTAAAAAGAGGAATGCAATAATTATGAATAGTATTGTCCTTTTCATTGGAGAGCCTCCTTGGGCATTTTCAATATAATTTATATTCTAATTCATTATACAATCATTTGGAACAAATAACATTGTTCAGGACGAGCTAAATCGCGAAGGACCGGCATTATATGATCTGGAAGGGATGGAATGAAAAGTCTATAATACTCACTTTTGAAAAAAATACAGATATGAGGGATTTGGATGTCAGACGATAAAAAGGTTATTTACTCCATGGTGGGAGTAAGCAAAAGTCACAACCAGAAGGTGATTCTCAAAGATATATACCTCTCCTACTTTTACGGAGCCAAAATTGGTGTTTTAGGACTGAACGGTTCGGGAAAGAGTACACTTCTCCGCATCCTGGCGGGAGTTGATCAGGATATTACAGGTGAAACGGTCCTTTCAGAGGGCTTTACAATCGGTTATCTCGAGCAGGAGCCTCAGCTTGATCCTGATAAGACAGTCCGTGAAATCGTGGAAGAAGGGGCTCAGGAAACAGTCAACCTTCTCAAGGAATATGATGATATTAATGGAAAGTTCTCCGAGCCCATGAGCGATGATGAAATGAATCAGCTCCTTGAGAAGCAGGGAAAGATTCAGGATCGCCTGGAAGCCCTGGATGGCTGGGAACTGGATTCACGCCTGGAACTGGCCATGGACGCCCTGCGCTGCCCTCCGGAAGACAGCAAAATCGGAATACTCACGGGTGGAGAGAAAAGACGGGTGGCTCTGTGCCGGCTCCTCTTGAAAAAACCCGATATTCTGTTGCTGGATTAACCTACAAACCACCTTGATGCTGAATCCGTCGCCTGGCTGGAACATCATCTGCAGCGCTATGAGGGAACAATCATTGCCGTCACTCATGATCGTTACTTTCTGGACAATGTGGCCGGATGGATTCTGGAACTCGACAGAGCCCAGGGAATTCCCTGGAAGGGAAACTACTCATCCTGGCTGGATCAGAAACAAAAACGGATGCTCCAGGAGGAGAAGAAAGAATCAGAGCGTCAGAAGACACTGAAACGGGAGCTGGAATGGATTCGCTTGAGCCCTAAGGGCCGCCAGGATAAGTCGAAAGCCAGGATTAACTCCTACGAGACCCTGTTGAACCAGGATTCAAATGAATCAAGTAATGATTTGCAGCTTTTTATCCCCCCCGGCCCCAGGCTGGGGAATATTGTCATCGAGGCGGAGAATATCAGCAAAGGTTTTGGCGACAGACTCCTCTATGAGAACCTGAGTTTCAAACTCCCCCCCGGAGGGATTGTAGGAATTATAGGGGCCAATGGTGCGGGTAAAACGACCCTCTTTAAGATGATCACTGGTGAAGATACACCCGATGCGGGAAGCATTAAACTGGGTGAAACAGTCACTTTGGCCTATGTGGAACAGACCCGTGAAAATCTGGATCCGGAAAAATCCGTATGGGAGCAGATCTCTGACGGCCTGGATATTATCAAACTGGGTAAACGGGAAATGAACTCCCGGGCTATTGTCTCTCAATTCAATTTCATGGGAGCGGATCAGCAGAAAAAAGTCGGAATCCTCTCCGGGGGAGAAAGGAACAGGATCAATCTGGCCATGATGCTCAAGGAAGAGGCCAATGTTCTCCTCCTGGATGAACCCACCAATGACCTGGATATAAACACCATCCGGGCACTGGAGGATGGTCTGCTGAACTTTGCCGGATGTGCCGTTGTCATCAGCCATGACCGGTGGTTCCTGGACAGAATTGCCACCCACATTCTGGCATTCGAAGGCGACAGTAAGGCCTTCTGGTTTGAAGGAAACTTTTCTGAGTATGAAGAAAATAAGAAAAAACGTTTAGGAATTGATGCAGATCAGCCCCACCGGATCAAATACAGAAACCTGACAAGAGACTGATTCTTTTATGAGTCAAGGACTCCCTCTTTTCTGGTAAAAAGAAAAACCTCCCTGACGGGAGGTTTTTTTTACACAAAGAGTTCAGGGTGAATCTAATTGTTCAGGCTCCCCGCCTGGCGTGAACGGTTGACCTTCTCCATGGTCTTGAAGTATTCGGCGTTCTTTTTAACTTCCCTGATATCTTCGATAAAAAACTTATTATCCACAATCTTGAATTTTTTGTTGTCCATCAGTTTCCGCAGGGCTTGAGCACCGGCTTCTTTGGTGAGACCAACAATATTCACGAGCTCTTTTGGCCCGTAAGGATAGGTATAGGAGCGTTTAGACTCGGGATCAATGCGGTTTTTTTCCAGTTCCAGCAGGAGGGTATCGTACATTCGGCCCGTCGGATCAGCGATCATTGTGTTTTCAAGCTGTTTATATATGGACCAGATACGCTCGGCCAACAAAACGGTCAACCGGGATATGATCTTGGGCTGCTCGACAACCATGCTCTTGAAGTTGGATCTGTTGACAGCCATCAAAATGGCTGTTTCATGGGCAATAGCCGAGGCAGAACGGGGTTTATTCTCCAGAAGTGCCATCTCTCCGAAAATATCTCCCGGTTTTAGCAGGGCCAGCATGACCTCATTGTTATCGACAATTTTCGTAATCCTGATGCTTCCCTTCTGAATGATATACAGTTCGGGACCGAATTCAGCTTCGCTGAATACCATGGTATCCTTGGGATACTGCCGGATAAAATCATTGGATTTTTCTACATCCAGATAAGCCACCGTCGCATAAGGTTTGATCTTGTCCATCTTGATACGGGCTTCTTTAACATGATCACCCTGTGGACAGTGCTTCAAATACTGATAGTAGGAATAGTAAGCCTGATTATACTGATTCTGCTTGATGTAATACTCGGCCACATTGAAAAGATGAGGCGGCTCAATTTCTGCAGAACTCTTGAAGGTCATCCGGGTCAATGCTTCATCCAGCATTCTCACCTTCTTGGAAAATCCATTGATGATCTTCATGGCAACCGGTGTATTCCGTTCTATCAGCAGGGAGTACTGATCTTTTCGAACGGATATAAGTGTTACATCCGTCAGTGCCCTGGCTGTTTCAAGGTGGTTATGAGAAGCCATTGTAGAAACAACACCGAAAAAGTCACCAGGCTTGAAAATCTCCCCACCAGACTCTTCCTCGATCTCGAATTCCTTACCGCAGTGTACATTACCGGTTCTGATGATGTAAAACTGTTCGGTTTGCTTCCCTTCAACTGTGATGTAGGCGCCTTTCTTAAAACTGACAAGGCCTAACTGCAGTGGGTTATTCATCCCTACTCCCGTAAACACTATTGGCTGAAACCGGCGGGAAATAATCCCCGCCATGAATTTTCTGATTAGAGTTTAGTTATATATCGGAAAATCCTCACATAAAGATTGAACCTTTTTAGCGATTTCGTCAATTTTATTTTTTTCTCCACCACTTTTTAATATGGTACAGACAAAGTCTCCAATTTTTTCCATTTCTTTTTCTTTCATCCCTCTGGAAGTTACAGCAGGAGAACCGATGCGGACACCGGAAGTAACAAAAGGACTTTTCTGGTCAAAGGGAATACCATTCTTGTTGACCGTTATCTGTGCCAGATCCAACCAGCCTTCGGCTTCCTTACCACTGACTCCCAAGGGTGTCAGATCAACAAGCATCAGATGATTATCCGTTCCGCCGGAGACGATACGAACACCGCCGGCTTCCAGAGATTTAGCCAAGGCCGCCGCATTTTTAACGACCTGCTGTTGATATGTCTTAAACTCGGGCAACAGGGCTTCTTTAAAAGCAACTGCTTTTGCTGCAATAATATGCATCAATGGACCGCCCTGCATTCCGGGGAAAATTGCTCCGTTGACAATCTCAGACCAATTCTTGACCCGTCCGGATTTAGCTGCGATAACACCCATGTCATTCTCGCCGTCTTTACCCATAAGAATCATACCGCCCCGAGGGCCTCTTAAGGTCTTGTGAGTAGTGGTTGTTGTAAAATGGGATGACTTTATTGGTGAGGGGTGACAACCGGCTGCAACCAGACCGGCAATATGGGCCATATCAGTCATGAGGTAAGCTCCCACCTCATCAGCAATGGCTCTAAACTTATCAAAATCAAGGATTCTTGGATAAGCCGAGGCTCCTGCGACAATCATCTTGGGTTTAACTTCTTTGGCAATCTTTAACAGTTCATCGTAATCGATTGTTTCTGTTTCCCGATTCACACCGTAACTGACAATATTGTAGAGTTGACCCGAGAAGTTGACAGGAGATCCGTGTGTCAGGTGACCCCCGTGGGACAGATTCATACCCAGAACTGTGTCGCCGGGTTTACAAACAGAGAAGTAGACTCCCATGTTTGCCTGGCTGCCGGAATGAGGTTGGACATTGGCAAAGTCACATCCGAAGAGTTCTTTAGCTCTGTCAATGGCCAGATTTTCCGCTTCGTCTACAAATTCACATCCGCCATAATATCTTTTCCCGGAATAACCTTCAGCATATTTGTTCGTCAATACCGATCCTGCTGCTTCCAGTACAGCCTTGGAAACAATGTTCTCCGAAGCGATCAGCTCCAGATTACCCTTCTGTCTGTTTAGCTCACGACCCATGGCCGCAAACAGCTCCGGGTCAAATTTCTGTAATTCCGTCATCCACCCAACTCCTTGAAATATACTCTCGAGAATAATATCCCGTTGATTGATTCTAAAACTCAGGCCCATTAAAGGCTTGTATGCCCTACCAGCGCCATGTTATGGCCCTGGTGATTTATTCACTCGAGGCCCAAGGACTTAAGCTACTTTGCTCTACCAGAGCCATAACATGGCTCTGGTGGTTTTTTCAGTTAGGCCTAAGGGCCTATACCACTTAATCATCCAGGCAATGCTATTGCCTGGATAGGATAATATAACATGGCCTAATAAAGGCTTGTATGCCCTACCAAGGCCATAACATGGCCTTGGTGCTTTTTTCACTCGAGGCCCAAGGGTATTATAGCAATATCTTTATAAATTATGGAACAGCTATCCAGATTTCCCAGCCATTCTGCATAATGACTCTGCCGGCTGTAGTCCGCATGGGCACTGAATCGGCTTTTATTATAGAGTGCCGGGAAGTGTTGACGTCCCCGGGTGAAGGCCAGATGTCCAGCATCCAGAGTGCCCCAGCCTCCGATCTGTGGATTCTCACCGCTTATCCAGTCCACCAGGACTCCGTCTTCTCCAGCGGGATCGGCAGGAAACCATCCAAACCCGGGAAGATATACTTCTACCCAATGATGCGGAATACCCTGATTTCCTGTGGAGGGAAGCCAGACTCCTGAAACAATACGAGAGGGGATATCCACAGAACGGGCCAGGCAGACAAAGAGGGATGCATATCCCAGAGAATCAATTTTACGAGTCGTTAACCAGAGAGCGGGATCGGATTCGGGATTGTCAGTATCAGGTTCCATCTTCCACAGAACATAGTCGTAGAGTAGCTTCGCTTTTTTATAGGGATTGTTTTCCCTTTTAATCACAGCCAGAGCGGTTCTTCTAAAATCCGAGACAGGAAGGTCGGGTTCATCTCCCAACCAGCATTCCAGCATGGACAAATTCTTATATTCCGGGGAAATATCTTCAGAATTTAAATCATAACGAATATCACTGACTTCAAGCAGAAACTCCCTGCTCAGATTGAGAGAATCACCGCTTTTCAGCTCTTCAAGAATCAGCAATGAATTTTCGGTTTCAAACCCGGACTCTTCAGGAATGATGTTCTGTCCGGGTCTGACCTGAGGATCAGGAATTCTGAGAGCCAGCGAATTCCCGGGAAAGGCTGCCACATGGGAGATGCTCAAATCCTGACGGATCTTGATAGACCGGGGGATTCCCAGAATCGGCTCAGCCTTTGACAGGACATCAATACTGACCGGATTGCTGTATCCCGAGGCTGTATGCAGATAGAGGGGACCGTTTTTCGCCTGTTCAGGCAGAAAAAATGAGACTCCTTCATTCTGCCAGCTGTAAATATGATCTTCCGAAACCGGAAAAAAATGCTCTTCATCGGGCAGATCAAGAACCCCTTCAGGAGCTTCCCCCGAAATGCTCACAAGAATCCGGCTGTTTTTTTTCCGCATCCCCATTTTGTCTCCCTTGAGGATGATGAGATCCCCCGGGTAAAAACTGCTGCTGTTGATTCCAGATAGGTAGGGCTTTCCTGGAAGAAAGGCCCCGGATGTCAGATCGGGAACCCTCTCTGATAAAATGAAAAGGGCTCCCCGGCTTCGTCCTCCCGTGGTTTCCACAGAAATTAGACCGGAACTATTCATGGGAGGTACCCGGACATGGACCACATCATCTGTCCAGGATTCAATAAATGAGGTTGTGAGGGGAATATTATCCATTAAGATTTTTGATTTGCCCCGGGCCTGGCCGAAATTCTGACCGTTCAATATCATGAGATCTCCCGGACTGACCCGGGATGGCTCTACTGACAGGATAACAGGATGAGTCCGGGATATAGCCATGCTGACTGTAAATAACAAAAGAATTCCCGCAAAGAAGACCCCGGGCAGAATGTGATAGAGGTAAAGGTTTTTATTCATGAATATTCCTTGAGGAGCAATCAGTTCCCTTTCTTTTCTACCTCGGGAAGGGGCTCTCCTGCAAGTGTCTGTTCAATCAGATAGGGATAGATTTGTAAAACCATCTCGATATGAATCTGATTGGGGTTCTTCAAATTCTCCAGTTTACCCAAGGGATAAAAATAGATTGTTTCATCATACTCCAGGGGAATACTTTTCATGCTTGTGAAATACCTGAGGTTCTCGGGACTGCTCTCTGTTGCAGGCTCTTTGAGCCAAATCTCACTCTGGGCAACGAGGATCAAGCCTCCAGGACTCTTCCTGTAGGGGGTAAAATGGACCGAAAGGCGCGCCTGTTCGTTCTGCATATGAATCGTGACGGGACGCCCGGGGATTGTCAACTTTTCAAGCTCCGACTGCCACATGACATTCTGAACATCATGAAACAATTTTGCCTGAATACGCACTGTCAGAGCCTCTTTCAGAAGCTCCTCCATATTGGGATCAGACTGACCGGTATCTGTTTGACCGAGATCTGTCTTATTCTGAGAAAATGCCCCGCTTACAAGAAATAATGCCAGAATGATTCCAATTGTCAGTCTTTTTCGCGTCAACGGGATGAGCCCCCGGTAAAACTTGCTGAACGGACAAGCTGAGAGTCTCCATACAGAGCCAAACTCAAGTCTCCTGGCAGATTCAGACTGGCTTCCTGACTAAAGAGGCTGCTCTCAGACTGATTGATGAGGGACAGCATGGCCTCAATATCTTCTCCTGGAATCATCATATCACCGGGAGGAACGGACCAGCCTTCGGATATAGCCAGGGGCAGATCCATATAGCTCGCATTCGGACCGGGTGATCCGGCCATGGACAGTCCAAAAAAGAAAGCCAGGATAGCGGCAGCGGCGGCAGCAATGGGAAATACTGGATTTTTAAAAGCAGGAAGAAAATGAATCCCGTCAATATTTTCCTTATGTCTAATGAGTTTTTGAATATCTTCAAAGGAAGAAGTCAAAGCAGGCTCCCCTTCTGAATGTAACTGGGCTGATTGTTGTTCGAATTCTTTCAAAATAGAATGGCAGTCATCACAAACCTGAATATGTTCTTCAATCTCTTCTTTCCAGGGACTGGAAACCTCACCATCATAAAAGGCTGACAACAGCTTGTCATCAGGGCACATAAATTTCCCCCTTATCAAGGATATCACTTAATTTCTGTCTGGCACGGAATACACGAATCTTTACATTACCTTCAGATATTTTCAGAATTTCTCCAATCTGCTTGTAGTTGAGGTTGGCATATTCCTTCAATGTCAACACCACCCTCATTTTATATGGCAGTTTCATAAGCGCGTCCTGAACAAGTTTTTTAGACTCGTCCTGCATGAGACCCTGTTCGCCCTGGTTATAAACCTCTGGTTTAGGCTCATGATAGTGCTTCTGATAAGCATTTCTTTCACGACCCTTTCTCTTTTCATGGTTATAGGCCAGGTTTTTGACAACACGGATCATCCAATATTTAGCCTGTTCTCCCGGGGGAATCTTATCTAACCGTTCATAATAACGGACGAAAGCCTCCTGACAGAGGTCTTCACTGACCTCCATACTACCGGTAATCCTGTAGGCAACTCTTACTAAAAGGGGGTAAATATCTTTATAAGCCAGCTCAAAAATTTCAGACACCAGAGCCTACCCTCTCAACATTAAAACATAGAAACCGGAATGCTGTTACATCTATTTTCAATTTTTTTTCCATTTGGGTCCACCCGGTGCATCGATGATCTGGATTCCCTGCTTCAGAAGCTGATCCCGGATCTCATCAGACCGGGAAAAATCTTTGTTCTTCCGAGCCTCCTGACGCTCCTGAATCAACTGATTGATCTCTTCATCCAGGCTACCGGTCATCTCTTCTTCACCGGCAACTTCATCAGAAACCTCATTCAGCTTCAATCCGAGGATTCGATCCATATCCAGTATGAGGGTCAATTTCTCCGATGCAGTCAGCCCTCTATTCTTCAGAAGACTCCAGATATCGGCCAAAGCTCTGGGTGTATTCAGATCGGCAGCCATATGATCCTGAAAATCATTCAACACCCTTTTGGCTTCTTCCGAGAGAGCCTGAAGATCAGGAACCGCGCCGTCTTTTTTCATCACCTGAATTTTTCTGACCAGTGATTCTCTGGCTGAACGGGAAGCATCCAGGGATTCCCAGGAAAAAACAAGCTGGGAACGATAATGCCCCCCCAGGAGAAAATAGCGATAATCCAGAGGATCATAGCCCTTATGCAAAAGATCCTGCAGTGTGATGAATCCGCCCTTGGATTTGGACATTTTACCACTTTTCATCAGGATAAATTCATTATGAAGCCAGTAATTAACCCACTTGCAGCTGTTTGCCGCCTCGGATTGGGCGATTTCGTTTGTATGATGGATAGGAATGTGATCAACCCCGCCGCAGTGAATGTCAAAATGAGGTCCCAGATATTTGCAGCTCATGGCGGAACACTCGATGTGCCAACCCGGATAGCCCTTACCCCAGGGAGAGTCCCAGGTCATGGCCTGAGTTTCAAACTTGCTGTTTGTAAACCAGAGTACAAAGTCGGTATAGTTTTTTTTGTTTTCATCTACGGCGACTCGGGCACCATGCTGAAGGTCCTGATTTTCCAGATTTGCCATGCGTCCATACTCAGGGAAGTTGGCCGTGTTGAAGTAGACATTCCCGTCGGCAACATAGGTAAAGCCCTTGTCTTCCAGGGTTTTAATCATATCAATCATATCCTGAATATGGTCGGTAGCCTTGCAGACCTGCAAGGGCCGTTTGATATTCAGCCTCTCTGAATCTTTAAAAAAAGCATCTGTAAAATGCTGTGCAATATCCCAGACGGTCATGCCCTGCTCCCGGGCGCTCTTGATCATCTTGTCTTCACCATCGTCCCCGTCTCCGGTGAGGTGTCCCACGTCGGTCACATTCATGACATGGTTCACCTTGTATCCGGCGTATTCCAGAGTCCGTCTAAGAATATCTTCAAATGTATAGGCCCGCATGTTTCCAATATGAGCATAATTGTAAACAGTGGGACCGCAGCAGTACATTCCTACCTGTCCCTCAACCAGGGGAAGAAAGTCCTGCAGGAGCCGTCCATCTGAATTCATCAGTTTCACTTTCACAAATACACCTCACTGTGTTGCCAACCAGGGGCAGTCCAATTATCATTGTAGTTGTGTATAAATTAATCAATATGAAAAGAAAAATCAATATCAGGGGTTCTTTGCGAGAACAGGAGCCTCTGAAGAACCATACGAGCTTCCGCATAGGCGGAAAGGCGGATCTCTTTGCCGAGCCTTTGGATGAAGTAGATCTTTTAAATCTGCTTTACGACCTGAAAGAGATGGAGATTCCCTGGTTTATCCTCGGCGGGGGTGCCAATATTCTCATCGCAGACAAGGGGATAAGAGGCATGGTCATCTCCATGGCCCGGCTGGACTCGGTCGTGTTAAAAGGAAAGATCCTGAAACTGGGGGCGGGTCTTCCTGTTTCAGATGGTGCCGCCTATGCCGCAGACAAGAGCCTTAAAGGATTGGAATTCATCTATTCCATGCCCGGCTCTGTGGGAGGAGCCCTGTGGATGAACGCCCGTTGCTACGGTGGAGAAATTGCAGAAAGTCTCAAGGGTGGTGAAATCATCAATGAAAAACTTGAAAGGGAGTATATCCCCTTCAAGAAGGAGGACTGGGCATACAAAAAATCCCCCTTTCAGAACAGAAATTGTATTATACTATCTGCTGAGTTCGATCTGAGGGAGGGCAACCCGTCTGATTTATGGTCATTGATGAGAGAAATCCGTAAAGACAGGGAAGACAAGGGACATTTCAGAGCTCCCTGCGGCGGGTCAACTTTCAAGAACAACAGGGCTTTTGGAGCTCCATCGGGACAGATCATCGAAGAAACCGGACTGAAGGGTCTTCGTCTGGGGGGCGCTGCCATTTCGGACTGGCATGGGAATATTCTCATCAATGAAAAGAATGCTACCGCGGATGAACTTGATAAGCTGATTCGTCTTGTGCAGAAGAAAGTCCTCGAGAGAACAGGATTTCTTCTGGAACCCGAGTTAATCAGGGTCGGAGACTGGGAGGATAATGATGCAGAATCTGATTGAGAATATTAGAGAATATCTAGATCCGGTCAATTACGGGCAGCTTCGTGCGGTTCTGGAGGAACTCAGTGCCTCAGAGATTGCCGAAATATGGGACAATTTTTCTGACGAAGAGAGCCTCAAGATATTTGTTTTAATCCATCAGGATAAAAGAGGCGATCTTATAACCGAGCTTCAGACCTATGAGCAGGAGCACCTGATTCGGGAACTCTCAGAGAGAATAACTCAACATCTTCTGAACGATATGGAGCCGGATGACCTGGTAGACCTGATACAATCGGTCAGCCCGGAACTCCGTTCTGCCGTATGGGATCAGCTCAGTGAAGAGACCAGGAAGGAGACGACCTTTCTCCTCCGCTTTGACGAGGATGATGCGGCGGGAATCATGACCCCCCGTTATGCAGCCATCCTGGGAGGAATCACCGTAGCCCAGGCCCTTCATTTCATCCGGTCTTCCATGGATAAGCTGGAAACCATTTATTATCTGTATGTGGTGGACAAGCTGAAGCGCCTCAATGGTGTGGTCTCACTCAAAGACATTCTCAGGGCTAAAGATACAGATCTGATCGAAGATATCATGATCCGAAAGGTGATATACGTCCATGACGATACAGACCAGGAAGAGTCTGCACGGGTTCTGGAGAATCATGGGCTGCTGGCTCTGCCCGTAGTAGACCGCTTCTCCCGTCTACTGGGGATTATAACCTTTGATGACGTTATTGATGTTATCAGGGAAGAACAAACCGAAGATATCTACAAGATGGGAGCCATGGGCGGAAATACCCAGAGCTATCTTGAAACCAGCGTGTGGGGGCTTGTGAAGAAACGGGTCCCCTGGTTGATTATCCTGCTGATTGCAGGAACCATCACGACCAATGTGCTCCATATGTACCAGAACATCCTGCTGACAGCCACCTTCCTGACCCTCTTCATACCGGTTATCACCCAGACTGGAGGAAATTCGGGAACCCAGTCGTCCACATTGATGATCCGGGGATTGGCGACAGGGGAGCTTCATTTTCGCGATATGGGAAAAGTCATCCTCAAAGAACTGCTTGTGGGTCTTCTTCTGGGTTTCACCACGGGCTTTGTCATCCTGGCACGGGCTTATCTGACTCCCCCGGGAATTGAATTTTTCCCAGCTGTGGCCATTGCCATATCCCTGTGCAGCGTTGTCATTTTTGCCACGGTACTGGGAGCATTGATGCCTCTGCTGATTCACAAATTAGGATTTGACCCCACCGTTGCCGCCGGGCCTTTAATGTCTACAATCATCGATGTCTGCGGTTTGACTATTTTCTTTGAAGTCACCCGGAGGGTTCTCAATCTGTGACCCCTGGACCCTGTGATTCTTCAGGAAGATTCTATCGCGATCAGATGACCCGGGTTGAGATCAAGAAGGCAGCCTTCCCGATAGGCTCCGGGGACCTCCTCTATTTTGGAGGATCCTGTTTTGCTGAAAATCTTCATTCTTATTGGCAGGATCACTTTCTGCCCTGCGGCCTGGCTCCCTTTGGCAGCACATACAATCCTGCCTCTCTGAGGGATAGTTTCCGTCTCATCTGCAGTGAAAGTGCTGTCAAAGAAGAGGAACTTTTCCTTCATAATGAACTCTGGCGTCATCCCCTTTTCAACACCCTCATAGTGGACAAAGATGCCACCGTTCTAACCAGGAGAATCAATGCGGAACTGAAGGCACACCGAGTCCTGCTGAAGAAAACGGATCATCTTGTGCTCACCCTGGGGACAGCCTTTGTGTTTGAGGAGAAAGCTACCCAAAAAATCGTCAATAACTGCCATAAACGGCCCGCCTCGGAATTCCAAAGGTATTCGCTGACAAGCGAAGAGATCACGAAAGCTCTGAAGGATCTGATGAAGGCTGTCAGGGGCATAAATCCTCAGGTGCGTCTGATTCTGACCCTCAGTCCGGTCCGCCATCTGCGGGACAAAGCATGGGAAAACTCACTGAGTAAGGCCCTCCTGCGCTGCGGGTTGGATGAGTATCTGAAACACGACATAGAATCCCAGTATTTCCCCTCCTTTGAAATCATGATGGATGAACTTCGGGATTATCGATGGTACGCCGATGACCTGGTACATCCTTCCGAGACTGCCCTGGGGTACATCATGGAGCAATTCCGGGAATTTTACGGGGATAAAGACTTGAATATCTACCTGCAGGAGGCAGAAACACTGGCGGCAATGCACAGGCACAGGATTCTCCATCCCGATACCGCGGAAGGAAGGAAGTTTAATCAAAATAAAGAATCGAAAACACAGGAATTTATTAAAAGATACCCCTTTTGTATCAGAGATAATCTTTTAAGATAAAAATCCTATGGAAAGTGAGGAGATATGTGGGGACGCCTCGCGCCTCCCGGAAACATCAGGAAAAGGATTAATCCTTAAGCCGTCTTTTCAGGACCCAATCCAGAAACTGTGTATGGATTTCCCAGGAGGATGCGCCATAACCGCCGGCAGCGACCCAGGCCGAAGGAATCTGCCGGTCTTCCAGAAAGCGGTAGAGGGCCTGATCCCGCTCCAGCATCTGCTCTTTTGTCATCTTCATCAGATCAGTGGAAGGCAATTCATCCTTTTCGTAGGGATCCACACCAGCCACAACAAAGACCAGGTCAGGACGACCCTTTTGTTCCAGCTTGTCCATCGCTTTCATCAGCCGGTGAGTATACTCACCCTCCTCTCCCGATTCAATGGGGATATCCACATCTCCGGGGAACCAGGATGGATTCAGACTACCGTCTTCTTTAAACTCGGGACTATCCAGAGGCCAGCCTCTGGCCATATGAATGCTCAGACTGGTTATATCGGAATGAGAGGCCATGATCTCGGCCGTACCGTCTCCCCTGTGAGCATCCATATCAACGATCCAGGCGGTCTTGAAAAGACCTTCATCACGGGCCTTGAGGAGAGCCACGGCGATATCGTTGAGCAGACAGAAACCATGACCGTATCCTGGATGACCATGGTGCATACCACCTCCCAGAAAATAGGAAAACCCTGTTTCCAATGCTATGGGAATGGCCGCATAAGAGCCTGAAATGATGGTCATGACATCCTCAATAATGCCCCCCAGGGGGGCTTCGGCTTCTTCTGGATCGTAACGGTTGAAATTTCCCTGTTCATCCAGGAGTTCATAGGCTTCCATGAGGGTTTGTTCCTGGTTTTCTCCCAAAAGGCGGTCCAGGTATTCTGCACTGTGAGCCCTTTCCAAATCGTCCCGGCTGATCGATGCGGGAAAATCCTGAATCAGCCAGTCGGCTTTCCGTCTTCCCAGAGTGGAATCCGCTTTCAGGGCTTTTATGGTATTTGTTTTCCGGCTGTCCAGAGATGGAATCTGTATTCCGTATTTGGGAAATGTGATTTTAGCAAGGGGATTATATATCAGCATGGAGGAACTCCTGTTCTTTAATTTTTTTCCCTCTGGGAGGGGAGCTTCAATCTATCAGAAAAGTATGAGTTCCCGGAAGCCTCCGGACCAGTACTCTTCACCATAATCCACAGTCAACTGACTCCCTGCTTTGATATACTGGAGAGCCACAAAAAAGATGACCCATCTATTGGCCACCAATGTATGCTCCACCGCCAGATTCGGTTCAAAACTGTGATTGATGTAGCGCAGCTCATTCCCCATTGTACCGGCATTCACCTCATACAAAACATCTTCATACCAGGCATCGGGATAATCCCAGGTATAGTCAGTATCAAAACCTTTTGATCCATCACATGTTTCAGGGTCAAGGACAAGATCTTCACCGGGCTGAACCAATCCCGCATACTCAGATAGATAAGCACCTGGTTTCATAAGGGCTTCGGCAAACAGGCCATGGCCCACATCATCAGAGACCCTGCGGATGGAAACGGGAGCCATAATTGCTTCTTCGATCTTTCGATGATACTCCTTATGGAGGACTTCAAACTCCTCTTTATTGTCCTGATAGTAGGGAGACCCTTTCTGATCCCGGGAAAAGATCGGAACATCTTTATAGACTGAGCGGGAGATGTAGCTCAGTCCCTGTGATTCCATAAACAAACGTCTTTGGACGGGGTCTAAGATTATTTCAGACATATTCAGCTCCTTATCATTCAGAAAAAACAGCCTTCTTCATTAGAAAGGCCAGATATACTGTGAACATTTTATCAATAAGGTTGGCAGGAATACGAGCCCAGAAGCCTGCCGTGAAAAGAGACTGTCCCAAATTTATAAATGCATAAACAATCTTGTCAATCTGCACACCCGAATCACCCTGAAAAAGAAGATACGCCACAAGGGCACCCAAAAGTGCATTGGCCAGGGAGACGGCTAGAATGGCAGATACAACATGATAGGCATTTTCAAACAAGCCCTTCCGGCTCATGACACCAAGGATAAGCCCGGTGGCCATATTGCACAGGGCAAAGGGCCAGTACAAACCGGTCATGCCATATTGGAATTCCATAAAAATATTTGTCAGGAGTCCAACAGCCATACCGGCAAGGGGTCCAAAAAAAACCGCTGATACGGCTGTAAAAATGGAATCCAGAAACAAGGGAGAATGGATGACAATGTTGTTGAAATAGCTTAAAGCCAGATTCAGAACAACAGACAAGATAAGAAATAGAATAAGAAAAACTGGATGGAACGGTCGGGTAAAAATTCTTTTTAATTTAATTTTGTAATTCATAATATTTAAAATTACCCCAGATTATCCAATATGGAAATGTTTATTTAAAAAACTTATCATCAAAATATGCAGACCCTTCAATTGATATATCGGTTCAAACTCTCTATTCTTGTTATCAACATGGAGTACCCCGACTTTACGATTCTCAACTTTTGGGCGACCTGGTGTCCTCCCTGCCGTGCAGAGATACCTGAGATCATCCGCTATACCAGGGACTACAAAGACGTTGAAGACACAAGAATCCGCTTGATCGGCATCAACATGACCAGCACAGAAGCTTCAATTTCTCAGGTTCTCGATTTTATTAAGGCCCAGGATATAAACTTCCCTGTACTCCTCGATAAAAATGGTGAGGCTGCCGGCAGATTTGGCATCAAATCAGTGCCCACCACCATCGTATTCGATTCTCAGGGAGAGCTGCTGGAAACCCGCATGGGGGCTGTGGACTACTCCTGGCTTGCCAAAATCAGTCCAAAGAAATGAGAAAAAGAGAGTTCAGAAGACCCCGGGGGGGCAGAAGCACACTCTCAATAGATCAGTTGTTAAGCAGACAGCCTAAAACCATACGCCGCCACCCTCAATACCTTTTGATGCTGGATCACTTTCTCCTCTCAGATTCCCTTAAAAAAGTAAGGATGAACAGGCGCTGTTACCGTCTTTTGGATAGAGCGGTCATTGAACCTGAAAATCTCAGGCACTTCTTCAAGACCTACCGCTTGCCTCAGGACCCCTTCTTTCCCCTATTCTTCCGCATTAAAAGGGATTACCTGTCTCAAAGGGAAAAATCAGCTCGGGATAAAGAAGGGTATATCCTGAAAGAGATGAAAATAATTCCCCTGGCAAAACGGAGGATCATCCGCTTCCTGGCGGAGTGGGAAGAGCATTTTAACAGCCTGGGAGAACGTCCCCTCTGGGAGACGAAACTCTATCCCCGGACAAAGAAGAGAGTTCATGAGCTTCAGAGTTTCGGCGAAGGGGAGTGGCTGAATTTTTTCATCCTTCATGTTGAAAGACTCCAGAGGCATTACCCCCGAATCCCCGAATCACAAGTGACCGGGATAAAGGCCTGCCTCCCCCTGGGACTGATCCCGAAGCTTTCACCTTTCAGGCTGCCTGACAGAGGGTCTGCACAAAAAGCCTACAGGCAGCACTGCCGGATCTATCACCCCGATTCAGGAGGAGAAGCGGCCCTGTTCACCCTCCTTCAGAAGAGCCGGGAGATCCTGCTTGACATGATCAGAAAAGAGGATTAAGAAACTGAAGTGATGCATCACTTCGAGGACCCCTTCGCAAAGATCATTGAGGGGTAGATTCTTTCTAATCATTTGAAAACCCTGAAGAATTATGTTAGCAATGGAAGTACCCTATGAACAATATAAAAACACTGGAAGACCATCTTCACCATTATTTCGGATTCGCCTCTTTCCGGGGAGAACAGAAAAGAGTCATTGAATCTGCCTTGTCGGGACACAGCACCCTGGCGGTTTTTCCTACAGGAAGCGGCAAAAGCCTCTGTTACCAGCTCCCGGCCCTTCTGCAGGAGGGTCTCACCCTGGTCATCAGCCCCCTGATCGCCCTGATGAAGGACCAGGTGGATTTCCTGGAAAAACGACAGATACCCGCGGCCCGTTATGATACATCCCTCAGCCGGGAGGAATGGGAAAATGTGAACAGCAGGATCAAAAACAATGCATTGAAGATCCTCTTTGTTTCACCCGAACGACTGGGGAATGAACGATTCATCGCCCAGATGAAACAGGTCAGGATACAGACTCTGGTCATCGATGAAATCCACTCCATATCAGAGTGGGGTCACAATTTCCGTCCGGATTATCTGAAACTGGCCCATTACTACAGGGAATTGGGCATTCCCAGGATGATCGGTTTAACCGCGACGGCCAATGAGAAGGTCATTGAAGACATCTGCCGCCTCTTTTCCATAGATCAGGATCACTGCGTCATCAGCGGCTTTCACAGACCGAATCTGTTTATCAGAATCCATCCTGTAGAGGATAAAAACAGGAATCACCGCCTTCTCGAAACCCTGAATAAAAGGGCCTCCGGTCCGGCGATCATCTACGTCAGCCAGCAGAAAACAACCCGGGAGGTTCAGGAATTCCTTGAAAAAAACGGATACACCGCCCGGACCTATCATGCGGGAATGAAAGCAGAAGAGCGGAAGGATGTTCAGGAGTGGTTTATGGGCAGCGACAGGGCCGTGATCATTGCCACCATTGCCTTCGGCATGGGTATAGACAAGGCAAACGTACGTCAGGTGATCCATTACAATCTTCCGAAGAGTCTTGAAAATTATATGCAGGAAATCGGCCGGGCCGGCCGTGACGGAGAAGATTCAGACTGCACGCTCCTGTATTGCCGGGACGACAGAATCATCCTTGAGAACTACAGCTACGGCGATACTCCCGAAAAAGAGAATATATATCAGCTGATAGACATGCTTTCCAGAGAGCCTGATGAGTTCTCCATCAACCGCTATGACATCTCCAGGGACTATGATATCCGGGATCTCGTGGCACGCACTCTCTTCACCTACCTGGAGCTTGAATCATGCATCAAAAGCATCGGCAGCTTTGCCAATGAATACAGCCTCCGGTTTCTCAGGCCCCAGGAAGAATTAAGCTCTCAGATCGGTCCAGAACGAGCTGCCTTTCTGGAGACCCTGTTTGCCACAGGAAAAATGGGCCGGATCTGGCTGAATCTGGATCTGCTTCAGGCTGAGCGAATCACAGGAGAAGCCCTTTCCAGAATTCAAAAGGCCCTTATCTGGCTGGAAAACGAGGGCTGGATTGAAACTAAAATCAAAAACATGCGTCAAAACTACAGGAAAACCCGGTCCGCCTGGAATGTGGAGGAGATGACAGAGTCCATGATGAATCGCTTTGCCGAGAGGGAAGCATCAGACATTCACAGGATCGATTTGATAGAGCAGCTGGGTCTGACAAGGAAGTGCAGGACCGCGGCATTACTCCACTACTTTGGTGAAACCCTGGAGGGCGGCAGATGCGGCCACTGTGATGTCTGTGAAGGAACGGCGGAGCCCGGGACAGGCGTGCCCAAAAGCATGACCCTGAGTGAAGAAGAAAAAACAAAACTGGAGTCCCTCATGATGTCACTGGAAAATGAGGATCTAAGTGCACCCCGGATGACCCGCTTCCTCTGTGGTATATCTTCTCCCTATCTGAGCCGGAAAAAACTCACGAAAGTACCGGGATTCGGACATTTCCAGAGGCGACCCTTCACGGCTGTTCAGTCGGCGGTAAACTCAATAAAACGCCAGAGCGTCACATCGTAAACTGATTCGAGACTCTCTTCCAGATCATCCGGGAGGAGGGGATAGAAATCCAGCCCCGTAAAGATCTCAACCTCATCGATAGAAACTGCATAATCCTGAAGTCGCCCTTCCCCCTTCCTGTTGGGGAGGAGAAAACCAATCCCCTTGAAATCAGGCTCCCTGTAGTCCAGAATAACCTTGTAGTAAGACTCAGGAACGGCTACCTCATTGGTACCGATGACAGGATACTCCTGTTTTGTGAGCACCGGTCCTGTGACGACAAAGAGGGATTCATTCTCCGAGGTCCAGCTGCGCACACAGGATTCCAGAAAGGCCCAGATCCCCCGGTTAAATCCCGGGTCCTGGGGGCTCATATTACTCATCAGAAAAGAGTCATCCATTGAGTCCCGGCTCATCTTCATATCCGCTGCAGGAGCCAGATGGCCCCGATCAAATCCTGAATATCTATAATCCGAAAGAGCCGCAGAACCTGTCTTGATTTCATTGTCTTCCCGGAACCTGTTGGATCTTTTCACATGCCCTTCAATCTCCTCCTGTGTCAGCTCATAAGCCACCCAGTCAGCCTGCTCAAAGCGTTCGTTATACTGAAGAGTATAAAATGACTTTTGATAGACCGCATCGGGATGAGTAATCACCGGGATTTCCATGGATTGGGAAAAGGCCTGCAGGATGGGAAGAAGAAAAAACAGGATTTTATAGATTATTTTCATATCCATGAATATAGACAATTTTAGGATTAAAATGATTCATTATTCAAAAAAGGGTTATTTCTCAGCCTGCCTGGTACTCAGATCAATAGCGAGATTCCTTGTTTTTTTAGATAATCCCAATTCTGATTCAGCCACATAAATAATTCCTTCCAGAATTATCGGATCATTAAGAAACGTTTCATCCCTGTCGGCGATAATCCCGATAGCGGTCAGAACATCCTGGATCAGCTGATTATTCTGGTAGATTTGTTTCTGGATCTTCAATATCTGATAGAAATAGGGAGTCAGAGGGCTCCAATCTGCCGACTCCAATCGCGCCGCCGTAAGGGAAGCAACCGAGAGAACGGTAATATTATCGTCATAGCGAACGACCTTGGCCAAAGGATTCATGGCCTTTGGGCTTCCTGTTTTTCCAAGAAGCCTGACAGCTTCCAGTCTTATCCTGGGTAAATCATTGAGTATATGACCCATATCCAGGCTCAGATTGGTAATACCCTCGGATGACAGACTTGAAAGAATATTAATAATATTGTCTTCTTCACTACCCATAGAGTTCTCATCCAGTATTTTCTCAATACTCCTGAGGGCTTCCATTTTCTGTTCTGGAACAGCAGAGTCGGCCATGCTTTGGATGACAGAAACCCGAATCGAAACATCCTGAGCCATAAGAGAACTCAAAGACAGAATCGAAAGAACTATCGATAAGAAAAGTATTTTCATTGTTTTTTGACTCCTACTATTATCAATCATCGACCGGAAGAGACAAACAATCAAATATGGTTTTGTTCATGACTCCACCGGTCTCCCACCTGCCCGACAGGTTTACCGGCATCATAGCTCTGTTGTCTATAGATGATTGATCATACTGGCCTGAAAGGCCGCCCCGAAGCCATTATCAATATTAACGACCGAGATGCCCGAGGAACAGCTATTGAGCATGCCTAAAAGGGCCGCAAGGCCGCCGAAAGCCGCGCCATAGCCCACACTGGTGGGCACCGCAATGACAGGTTTGTCTACCAGCCCCCCCACAACACTGGGAAGCGCCCCTTCCATACCGGCAATAACAATAACAACCCTGGCCTTTCGAATTTCTTCGATATGGTTAAACAGGCGGTGAATTCCAGCCACCCCCACATCGGATATCAACTGGACCCTGTTGCCGTAGAACTCGGCTGTCACACAGGCTTCCCTGGCGACAGGCAGATCACTGGTTCCTGCACTGACAATGGCAATACTTGTTTCTGTCAACGGGGTATCCCTGTTTATCAGGGTGATGGTCCGTCCCGGCACATCGTATTCGGCGGAGGGAATGATCTTTTTAACAGCCTGATAAGCCTCATGACTGGCTCTTGTACCCAGTATATTATCACCCCGTTTGTTCATTTCGGCAAAAATATGGGCGATCTGCTCCTCTGTCTTTCCGGCACAATAGATCACCTCGGAGGCTCCGCTTCTCTTCCGGCGGTTGTTGTCGACCATGGTATGTCCCAGGTCTGAAAAATAAGAAGAATGGACCTTCTGCTCCGCCTCTTCCAGGCTGAAAGACCCCTGTTTGTAGGACTCCAGGATCTTCAGTACATCATCATTCTGCATGGGATAATCCTCCCCTCTTCATATTCATATTTCCAATGCGGTACCCGCCCAGATCCAGAGAGACATAGGTATAACCGTTTTTTTTCAGCTCCCGGTATACCTTTTCTGCGGTATCCCCTTCCAGGAACTCTGCAATACGGTCTGAAGGAATTTCAATTCTGGCCAATTCACCATGATGACGCACCCGGATGTGGCGAAAACCCAAAGACATGATGTAGAGCTCCGATTTTTCAATTCTGTCCAGAATTTCAGTTGTGAC
This sequence comes from Oceanispirochaeta sp., assembly GCF_027859075.1. Taxonomy (NCBI): domain Bacteria; kingdom Pseudomonadati; phylum Spirochaetota; class Spirochaetia; order Spirochaetales; family Spirochaetaceae; genus Oceanispirochaeta; species Oceanispirochaeta sp. Next base: position 27,916 of record NZ_JAQIBL010000162.1, read on the forward strand.
CTCTTCGTTGTGAGGGATGCGGGTCAAAAGGCAGGCATAAGGCGGCTTATCCCATGTAGAGAGTTCCCATTCCTTTGAAACCTTGCGGATATCGTCTTTTGTAAGCCCTGCCTGAAGGAGGGGACTCTGGACCTCCAGTTCTTTCAGGGCCTTCATTCCGGGGCGATAATCCCCCAGATCATCCTGGTTGGAACCATCGCAGAGCATATGAAGACCATCTGCGGCGGCGGCTTTTTTCATCAGGGTAAACAGGGCATGTTTGCAGACATAACAGCGGTTTTCCGGATTGTTTCTGACCAATTCCGGCATAGGGACCTTGATCATGGCGTGTCTCATATCCATCTGCCGGGTAAACTCTTCCGCCTCGTCGATCTCCCAGTCTGCCACATAGGGAGGGATCACCGTATAGGCTTTCACATTGTTCTTTCCCAGACGTCTCCCCGCAGCGGCCAGGAGGAAAGTACTGTCTACTCCGCCTGAAAAAGCAATGCCGCAGGAACCGTAATCACCCAGAATCTGATTCAGATTCTCCATTTTTTCGGGAAGAGTCAAAGCAGATCCTCGACAGAGAGGGCGATGGCAGACCGGACATTCCGATGGCTCATGCTGTGTTTATCAGCCAGTGCTCTGATATCTTCATACTCGGGTTTCCACCGCCCCGCACCCTTCTCACCGGTCCCTAATTTGATTCGGACTGGACCGAGGGGGGTCTCTATCTTCCTGGTTTCCCGAGGGAGCATCAGCTTCTGAACAGGCATCATCCTTATACCGAATGTAGACGAATGTTCAAAGAGCGCCTCTATGACCTGAGACTCTTCCTTTTTACCTGTCAAAACCGATATTTGAACGGCAGGACGGGATTTCTTCATCATGATGGAAGTAAATGTTACATCCAGGGCGCCTTTCTCCAGGAGAACCGACATAAGGACTTCCAGATCCTCAGCCACCATATCATCAATATTGCACTCTATCAGGAGGTTTTCTTCTCTCAGATAATTCTGATCTGCAACAGATTCAGACTCTCCCAGCATGGCCCTCAGAACATTGGGGATTTTAAAATCTTTGAAACCCAGGCCATATCCGACTTTACTCACGGTTATTTCAGGATTCTCGGTAAACTCATCCACCATGGCTGCCAGAATGGCCGCACCCGTTGGTGTGGTAGTTTCCGAATCAACCCCACCGTAGCGGCAGGGGATTCCTTTCAGAATTTCAGTTGTAGCCGGCGCGGGAACTGGAAAAGTACCATGGGCGCATTCGACAAAACCTCCGCCTACCTGAACAGGGGAAGAGATGATCCGGTCGACCTTCAGATAGTCAAAACAGACGGCAGCCCCGACTATATCAACGATGGAGTCAGTAGCCCCTACCTCATGAAAGTGAACCTCATCGATGGTAGTGCCGTGAACCTTTGCTTCGGCCTCTGCTATGCGTTGAAAGATTTTAAGAGACAACTCTCTGACCCGATCACTCAAAGGACTGGATTCCAGAATATGTTTGATATCATGGAGGTTCCTGTGATGATGATGATGGTCACTATCAGATTCATCATGATGGTGATGTACCAACAGCTCTACATCGGCTTTGATACCGGTAATCCCCATTTTCTGGGTTGTTTCAAATGTCAGGCGAAATTCTTCATCTATGTGAAGACCCGACAATTCTTTTATAAGATAGTCCCTGGGAACACCCAGATCAACCATCACAGCTAAATTCATATCTCCGCTGATACCGCTGAAGCAATCATAATATAAAACTTTCATGGAAACAGAATACACATGAGAGGAAGAGAACTCAATATATTATTTATTTATTAATCATTTTTCTGATTGAATCCACCACATATCACCACAAATCACCATGATTGACAGAATCTCATATTCCTCTATAAAATGATCAATATGTCAGAAAAGCAGCTGCAGGCAGAGAGACATCAACTCATTCTCGGGATTCTCGATGAGGAGAGTTCCGCCCAGGTGGATGAATTGAGCCGGAGATTCGAGGTATCAAAGAATACGATACGCCGAGATCTCAATATCCTGGAAGAACTGGGATTTCTCATCCGCTCCAAGGGAGGAGCCGTCAAGTCCCGAACACAGCAGTCTCCCCGTTCCTTTGATGAACGGCAGATCCTCAACCGGAGCTGTAAAAAGAGTATTGCCCGGAAGGCGGCAGAACTTATCCTGGAGGGAGAAACGATCATCCTGGCTTCGGGTACCAGCACACTCGAACTGGCAGGATATCTGAAAAACAGAGATCATCTGACTGTTATAACAAACTCTTTGGATATTGCTCAGGTTCTCTCGGATGAGAAAAGACTGACACTGATCCTTTGCGGTGGGATCTATGATTCCCAATCCCGCTCCATGATCGGTATGCCTGCAGAACTATTTTTCCGGGATATCCATGTGGATAAGCTGTTCATGGCTGTGAAGGCTCTGGATGAAGAAGGCATATACGACATGAATATGAAAGAAACACCGGTCAAACAATCCATGATCCGTACCGCAGAAGAGCTTGTTGTCCTGGCGGATCACACAAAAATCGGCAAAAAATCCCTGAACAGAATTGAACCGCTCTTCCGGATAGATTCCATCATCTGTGATGTTCTACCCCCGGAACATCTGCTTGTTTCTTTCCGGTCCGCCGGTATCGATATCATTGTATCATCAGAGGAATAAACCATGCAGGCAGAACTTTTTACATACGGAACCATAGTCACCCTGGCTTTTTTTCACACGGTTGTCGGACCGGATCACTACCTTCCTTTTATCGCGATGAGCCGTAATGCAGGCTGGTCGACCCGTAAAACTGCGGGTCTCACCATCATCTGCGGCCTTGGTCATGTTCTCAGTTCCGTCATTATCGGTCTTTCCGGCCTGGCCTTCGGTATAGCCATTTATAAATTGGAAGCGATCCAGTCGCACCGCAGTGATATTGCCGCCTGGCTTCTGATGATATTCGGTGCAGGATATGTGCTGTGGGGATACTACCTGAAAAGAAGACATCCCCATCATCATGGTCACGGCCACAGTCATGGTTACGGCTACAGCCATGAGAGCAGCGCGACTTCAAAGGAGGGGAAAAAAAGTCTGACTCCATGGGTCCTTTTTACCATTTTTGTATTTGGTCCCTGCGAAGTCCTGATTCCCATGCTTATGTATTACGCGGCTCAAAATAATATGAGTGGTATGGTGACGGCAACCATCCTGTTCGGTGTGACAACCATAGCGACAATGCTGGTCATCGTTCTGCTCACACTCCGGGGGATCAAGCTGATCAGGCTTCCCTTTCTGGAACATCACAGTCACACAGTTGCCGGGATTATTATCCTCCTGTCAGGTGCCGGGATAAAGTTCCTGGGACTATAAGGGGAACGCATAGACATTTCATGACCTTCATCTTACAATTTAATGGACTCATAACAGAAGGAGTTTTGCATATGAAATACCCGGTTGCAGAGAGTGCCTTGATAAAATGGAGCACCGAAAGATTGCAGAAGATAGAGTTATCAGACACCGAAATCCACTACCGCTACCGTTTGGATGGCTCAACATGCAGCAATGGAGGAATGGAGTTTAAGGCGTATCTCCATGCCAGGATCAGCACAGCTCCCCATTCCATCATACAAAAAGCATGGATTGAAATTCCTAAAGAAGATCAGGTAACAGCGGCTCATATGTGCCGCTGCCCCAACAGGAATCCTAAGGAAGCACAGTCCTTCTTCGAAGATTTTAAAGAAGACGCGTTCTTTTCCGGAGAGTCACTAACAGAGACAATTTTGATGGATATCCCCCTTAATCATGCGGGATGCCTCTGTTATAAACCGATGGTAGACCAGAAATGGAAGATGGCCCTGTCAACGATTCATTATGATAGACAACTCCTGGACTGATGTAATAATTCTGCCGGAGAAATGGACTTCAATGAGGAGAAAATCATGAAGGTAAGTGTAATTTCCTACTCCCTGACGGGGAATAATGACAAACTGGCAGAGGCTCTAGCCTCTAGTCTTACAGCTCCCTATGTCAGAATCATAGATGTAGGTCAAAGATCAAACTGGAGAATAGCTGGGGACATGCTTTTTAAAAGGACTCCCCGGATATCTCCTGAGACTGTCGATCCAACCGGATCGGATCTGCTTCTGTTTGTAGGTCCCGTATGGATGGGACAGCCCGCCTCACCTTTCAGGACCATATTCAAGAGTTTGAAATCCCGAATGATTCCTTATGCCTTTGTCTCCATCAGCGGAGGAGCCCTCGGCCCCCATCCTAAGCTGGGAGCAGGACTTGAAAAAATGACAGGGAGGAAACCTGAGGCGGTGATGGATCTGCAGATTGCCAAACTCTTTTTGAAAGACACGAAACCAAACAGCAAAAATACATCTGCTTATCAGCTCACGGATAAGGATGTGACTCTTCTGAAGGATATGGTCATGGAAGAAATCGGAGATCTTTTTAAATCATAATTCCTGTACCAATCTTGTCGATTCTTACCATCAGTTTTCGTGCTCCACAGTGACGATTACATTCCCCTTCTTATGCCCGAGATCCACATAGCGGTGAGCCTCGACAATCTCATCCATCCTGTAGCACCTGTCAATGACGGTTTTTAATTTCCCCTCAGCCATCAGCTCTCTGAGTAGGATCATATTTTCAGGTTCTCTATGACCTTTGACTGAAGTTGTCAGAACATTGATATAGCGACCCTTTTTCGTAAGTGACTTCCTGGCTTGGCGGGGAGGGAATTTCCCGACAGCATCAAAAATGACATCATATTGTTCGTTTCTCCCGGTAAAATCCTCTTGCGTGTAATCGATCTGAACCTCCGCACCCAGAGATTTCACCAGCTCAAGATTAGAACCGCTGCATACCGCCGTGACACGGGCTCCGAAATATCTGGCAAGCTGAACACCATAGGTCCCGACACTCCCCGAGGCTCCATAGATCAGAACGTTCTGCCCTCTCCGGATATCTGCTTTTCGCAGCATCAACAGGGCGATAATCCCCCCGTTAGTAACAGCTGCAGCCTCCTCCCAGGAAACCTGCTCAGGCTTCAGTGCCAGCATTCCTGTTTCAGGAAGGCATATATACTGGGCATTGGCCCCGAATTTGAATCCGGTACTCCCGAAGACCTGATCTGCTCTTTTAAACTTTGTCACATTCCGTCCCATATCCTCAATTTCCCCAGCCAGATCCATTCCCAGTATGGGCTGTCTTGGCCTCAAAATTCCCAGAAAAATACGGGAAGGGATTATAGCGGCAAAGGGAACATCAAATCTTCTGATCCTTGCATCTCCCACATGGACGGTGGTTGCCCGAATTTTGATCAGGACTTCATTGTCCCGGGGAGTTGGTTTCAGGACCTCTCTGATTTGAAGAACCTCGGGTGGTCCATATTTTGTACAAATGACTGCTTTCATATGATTTCCTCTGAACTTATATGAGATATGTTTGTATTGATGGGATGTCCAAAATGAATAAGATGGTCATTTCCCCAATCTCAGGTAAAATTGACCTTACATCATAATCAACCACTTATTGGAGTCATTTCTGTTCCCCCCTCAGATACAAAATCAATTTTGGCACACAAATTGCGATAGGTACAGTGAACGTTTAATTTTTTTAGGACCAGAAGATGACCAACCTTCTGAAACCAAAGGAGAACACTTTGCTGAACAAATATGAATATGTCATTAAAACCTGTGATTATGTTGAACAATCTCTGACTGATCGCTATCCCTTTGTATCCTGCTGCACCAACTTCAATGATAAACTGGTTCAATTGAACAGTTGCATTCCCTACCCGATTATGAAACTGCTTCACACCATCAGCCAGCAGAGTAGTTTTTTGGCTCATAACCAGGAATCCTGCCTCAACTGGGCCTCCTATGACTACGCCCTGAATCAAATTCACAATTGGCTGGGGATTCCCGTGATTTTTACGGTCCCCGATGAGATAAGGCAGAGCACTGCCATAAATGTGTCAGATGAACTGGAACCAAATGATAATGAGGCCAAGGATATCCTCCTGGCCATAGGAGTAAGCCTTGCCCGCTTAAGGATCGCCGGACTCCTGTGAAATATATGAGAAACCCCCTGCCGATTGTTCCACAGCTGAGCTGGATCAGTCGGTTCGAGGATTCCAGTCCACCAGGAACTCAAGTGGAAAAAGGTTTTAGTATTGCCGTGCCTGGAAAACAGAAATGTCTTTCACCAGGACAAATCATCCGTGACCGATGAGAAGTTTGAATCTGAACTTACAGTTTCTTTTTATCAGAGATTGTGTCTGGAATTTCTTATATTCAACCCCTTAACAAAGAGCCAAAATGCTAAAAATATCTCATTTGATATTATCAGGACTAAAAAATAATCCAGGACGGTAATATGAATATCAAATAGTTTCAGTACTGTTGAGATTGATAATGCCCCTATACCGGCGATTCCCCAAAGGCATATAAACCCAGGAATCAACTTTTGCCTATACAATAAAAAATAAAATAGAAAGGCGCTGACAATAAATATATAAATATGAAAGTCATTATAAATGAGTGACCTTAAATCCTGTGTCGATGAACGTATAAAGAGGACTCCTCCTAAAATCATCAATCCGCCTTCAAGCACTTTAAGAATTAAATAGCTGATAGATAAAATAAAACTTGATTTTCTAAAGAGGGGGTACATGAGTAAAGCGATTCCTATAACAGCAATACCGCTTATAACATCAGCAAAGAGGACAAGAAACCTGGATTCTGTGATTGAACTGGCAATAACACCATAGGCTGCTAATATAAAAATACCGACTAAGATTGATCTGGTTTTATCAGAAACTCTCTGGTTCATATATCAGTCTCCTTCCTAAATGAGATTTAATATTTAATTCTCACTTGTTATTATTAATATAGACGTTTACATTTTAGTTGATCAATTTTTTTATTAAAGCATCAGAAAGGAGCGATACATGATTTTGGATAAATTCTCCATAGGAACAGGAGATCGATTCGGGAAAGAAGCCACAGCTCAATTGGCCGCAGTCAGAATGGCGAATAAGGCTGGAAAAGAAATATCTATTGTCTGGAATAAATCATACCGGGAACATGCCACTATCCACACAGAACCTTCATCTGTTCGGGTCATCGTAGACAAAACCATCAAGGAGACCGCCTGGGATGGGAGATATTACGTTGATGCTGATCATATCGGCTTGAAAACGGTAGATCTCTTTCTAGATTCATCTGATTTTTTCACCCTTGATGTGGCAGATTTCATCGGAGAAAAAGCATCCTCCGCAGATATCGAGAGCTTTGTTCAGGCAAACAGGAAGTATATAGGAACTCTGAAAGTTCCCGGAATCGAAAAAGCACTGGATGTCACAGAAAGTAAGATCAGGCTCATTGCCGAACGTTATCTTTTTGCGATCAAAGAAGCCAAAAAAATCTATGATCATATACGGGAACACAAGGGAGTTGAGAACTTTGTGACTGAGGTTTCCATGGATGAAACTGCTGATCCCCAGACACCGGAAGAACTTCTTTTTATACTCTCAGCAATGGCTGCAGAACAAATTCCAGCCCAGACAATAGCACCCAAATTTACAGGACGATTTAATAAGGGTGTTGATTATGTGGGTGACCTGGATAAATTCGATACAGAGTTCAATGATGATATCTGTGTCATAAAATGGGCCGTAAAGGAATTTGGATTACCCAAAAATTTAAAACTCAGCATCCATTCGGGTAGTGATAAATTCTCAATTTATCCCTCCATTAAAGCCAATATGATCAAGCACAATGCGGGTGTTCATATCAAAACAGCGGGGACCACATGGCTGGAAGAACTGATTGGACTGGCAGAAAGCGGAGGTGAAGGTCTTAAAATTGCGAAGGAGATATACGCATCATCCCTGGATCGATATGAAGAACTGGCAGAACCCTATAAGTCTGTTATCGACATTGACCGGGCTCAGCTGCCCACATCAGATGAAGTAAACCGATGGAGCAGTGATCAGTATACATCGGCTCTGCGGCATGATTTGTCGAATCCTTCCTACAATAGGCATCTCAGACAGCTTCTTCATGTGGGTTATAAAGTAGCCTCCGAATTGGGTGACCGGTATTTGAAAGCGATCGATGAGAATTCAGATATTGTAGGCAGAAATGTGACGGAGAATTTGTTTGATCGTCATATAAAGCCGTTGTTTCTTTAGACCTCAGAGGGTGATAAATATCTTAATCACCCTCCTTTGGCAGTCGAGATAGTAAATTAATCAATTCAGAAAACAAAACGTCTCATCTACCATTGTTAGCCTTGATTAACACCAAGTCTTGTTGTATTTTTGATATAGTTAAATAATATCAACGGAGTATAGTATGGTGCAGATTATGCCCGGCTTAATTGTCGGATTGAGAGAAGGTCTTGAAGCCTTCCTGATTATCAGTTTAATGCTGGAGTATTTGAAGAAAATTAACAAAAGAGAACTGATGACTTCAGTATTAAAATGACTGTTTACGGGTCTTGTTGTTTCCATCCTTCTGGGAGCCGTTTTGTGGTTAATCTCCAGCTTTATTGACAACGGAAGCGGTGCGGTGGCAAAACTCTGGGAATCCGGGGCTTCTCTGGTTGCCGTTGTGTTTATTTCCTACTTCATTTTCTGGATGATCAAACACGGCAGCAGTATGGCCGGTGAAGTCAGGAAATCAGTAGATGATCATTTATCCGGTAGAGGCCTATTCTTACTTTCAACAGTCGCCGTCGCCAGGGAAGGAGCCGAGATTGCTCTTTTTGCTTTCACATCTGATAATAAACCAGTGTATCTCGGGGGAACCCTGACTGGCGTCATTCTTGCGGCTCTTCTGGCATGGCTGATATATAAGTCTCTCGTAAAACTAAATATCGGTTTGATTTTTAAAATCACATTGATCTATCTCATTCTACAGGCAGCGTATCTGACCGGTTATTCAATACATGAACTGCTGTCGGCTTTCAAAGAGCTGGGACTCCTCAACAGTGACAACTTCCTGTTCAATAAGGTGTATGACTTTAAAGATACAATCCTGGATCACAAAACTGGAACCCTCGGTATACTCCTGAATGTGAGCATCGGCTGGTATTCAAGGCCTGAATATATTCAGTTCATAATTCAGATTCTCTATCTAAGCGGTTTTATGAGCTTCTGGAAAAAATATCAGATTCGCTGAGGAATCAAAAACAGCAGTAGTGGGATAATAAAGCATTATTCCACTACAAAGATTCAACTCTGTTTCGACCCTTTTTTTTACCGATGTAGAGTAACTCATCTGCTTTTTTGATACTGACATCTACATCCTGCAGGGGATCATACAAAGTGACTCCAAATGTAATGGTGATATGAGTAGTAATATCTTTAAAATTGAAAGGTCGTTGTTCAATCAACTTTCTTATTTTTTCTGCGGTTTCTTTGGCGCCCATCAATCCTGTGTCGGGAAGAACTATTAAAAACTCTTCCCCGCCCCAGCGACACACATGATCCTGTTTTCTCAGTGTCTCTACAAAAAGATCCGATATCTGCTTTAAGATATAATCACCAAAATCATGGCCAAAACGGTCATTGACTCTTTTAAAATAATCGATATCTGCCAAAAGAAAGCAGCATTGAATACTGTTACGAATCATCTTCTCTTTTTCAAAGTCGATTTTTTCCAATATATCTCTACGGTTGGAAAGAGATGTTAAAGGGTCTAAACGGGAAGAAGAATCCAGTGCCTCATTTTTCAACCTTAATTGAAATTCAAGATCCATAGCCGAGACACTATACGCTGCAGATAAGAGAAAAAAAACAGAAAAGGCTATGATCAGATTCATCAGTTGAAGGTTGGAAATAATAACAGATGATAGAAGATGCATTTCCGGCCAGGTTCTGGACTTTAAATTTAAAATGATAATGCAGGCAATTAAACATACCAGCAAAAGATTTCTCCAGTATGGGAGCAATATTCTATAATTAAAAATTAAGGGAAGGAGACATAAGATATAAATATAAAATCCACTGTTCCATCCCAGGTAATAGGTGGCATAGAAAGCATGAGAAATGATTTCTACCAGGGTTAGGTTCAAAATCAATCTGTGAAATCTAAATCGATTTAAAAAATAAGCAACAATAAAAATAAAACAACTGACAATGTTCACATATATCAAAGGTTTTATTTTAAAGATAATAAAAATAGTTAAAAATAGTGAATGGCCTAAAAAAGCTAATATGGCCGTATAGCGAGAGACGACATAAATAGGATAGGAATCGTAATCAAGTATTATCTTTTCTTCTGTCATAGTAGTTCTTTTCATTATGATACAAGTTTCAGCTCTTTTCAATGCAAGTATGCATCATCTCCATTTTCCTTTAAAGTACATCAGAATACTTTTAAATTAAATAATAACAGCAATGAAAACTCAAAACTGATGACACAGACCTCGCAGATCCCG